>QZKK01000258.1 GCA_003599475.1 Desulfobacteraceae bacterium | reverse complement strand
GCTGCAGGGAATCTTCCTCCGTAAGGAATTCTATCTATTTAGATTCGCTCGCTAACCCCGCCGCAAGCAGCGGGGAATGCGCTCGCTTTTTCGGTTCAAAGCCATATGGACACCCGGCTCCAGCTTGTAGTAAGTCTCTAAGCTACCTCACGCGGCGCTTGATCCGATGTCTTTCCATCAGCTCTTCGATTTGGTCGTATCCCTGTGGATTCACGAGAAGCTCTCCACCGAGCAAAACGCTGGGGACACATTCCGGATCGATCTCGAGGGACCGCTTCCAGTCGGCGTCGACTGCTTCTTTGAAAGTTCTATCCGAAAGGATTTCTGCGGCTTCATCTTCCGGAAGACCGGCGGAGGCGGCCGCATCCCGAAGGGTTTCCGGACGGCCGATATCCTGGTGCTTTGAATAAATCGCATTCCAAAGCGCGGCGCGGAAGGATTCGCCTTTTCCTTTGGACTCCGCCCACTTGGTGAGCTCCTGTGCATCTCGGGTTTGGGTGGTTTTCTCTGTTATGGAGGCGGGGTCGTACGCAGAATCCGGTGAAAAACGCATCTGGAACCCTCCAGGTTGATACGGATTCAGGGGGTATGCGACCCACCGGATCGTCACTTCGAATTCCTGCAATATCCGTTCGATACTCACGGTAACGGAATAGCAATAGGGTCAGGTGTAATCCGAAAAAATTTCCAATGAGGGGAGATCCCGCACTTTACTGCTCCTATTTTCAGAATTTGTAGCCGTTTACGGGTTCAGCGTTATAAGATTCAACCGCAGCTCTGAACCTTGAGTCTGTTTACCACTGAACGCTTGGCGGAAATGATTGCATCCTCTGCATCGCAATCCAAGAAGGCTTGATGCTTCATGCGAATTGGCAGATGATAACATCTTCAAGCTTTCTTTTGGGCACGTGATGGATCTGTTTCGGATCCCGGTAGTAAGTGGTGGCGGCGCCATTTTCGGCCGTTTCCAGTTGAACGACTTCCTTCGGTTTTCCGATGGCCAGAACCAGCAGGATTTCAAACCGCTCATCGATACCGAGGTGCTCGCGCAGGGAATCCCGTTTGATGGTTCCCAGCATGCAGCCCCCCAATCCCTTTTCTACTGCACCGAGCAGGATATTGGTGGCCGCAATGCCGTGATCGATGCCCGCTTTTCCGATAGCACTATCCCCCAGGATGACAATATATGCAGCAGGCCTTTCCCCCTTTTCAGGGCCCGGCCAATCTTTCAGCGCACCCGCCCAGGAGAGTTGATCGAAGATCCGGTCGTTGGTTTCAGACCTGCACGAAAGAACGTACTTCAAGGGCTGTTTGTTTGCCCCGGAAGAGGAAATTCGGCCTAAATCCACAAGTTCTCTCAATGTCTCCATACTTACGGGAAAATTTTCCTCGTACCTGCGGTAGCTTCTGTTTTCAAGAACAAGATTTTTAATCAAAGCAATCTCCTTTCCTTCCGGTGCAGGATCGACTTGAAATGAAATGCCGTCGAATCCTTATTAGCAAGACGGGTTTAGAAATGCAATTCACAATTGACAGTTATTCCGAATTACCACCAGGACGGACGCCTGTTCCCTTTAATCCCGGCCGCCGACCGCGGAAACGGCGAATATGATCGAAAAAGTAACTTGAATAAATTTTGCCACAGAGGCACCAAGGGACGAAGAAAAAATTCCGTTTTATTGGTATTCCTTAGTGTCTTTGCGTCTTCGTGGCAAAGCGCTTATCATGGTGCAGCAGCGAATTCAACGCGGCTGCCGGCAGAGCTCTAGAGACAAATTGATCGTCTCTATGAGACATCTTCCCCCCTGCAGGGAAATGATGTTGATCGCTCCGTAATCCTGCCCGATGGAGGCAAGTCCTGCAAGCGGCATACCGAGCAGACGGCAAAGGAGCACTCGATTTACCCATGCATGGGCTACGATGAGTATATTTCCCTGAATTTCATCGACAAGCCGCTCGAAGAAAGGAACCACCCGATTCTGAAGGTCATCAAAATTTTCTCCTCCGGGCGGTCGATGCCGGATGAAATCTTCGCTGCGTGCTTTGAATCGATCCGGATCGATCGATTCGATCTCTTCAAAGGTCCTGCCTTCCCACTCTCCAAGGCCGATTTCCCGAAGCTCCCTGAAAATCTCCACACGGAACGGCCTTGCCCGTGTGACCGCAAGGGCCGTTTCATGCGATCGCATCAGATCGCTGGCAATGCCTCGGGAAATCGGAATCGCAGAAAACCAATGACGCAGCGCTTCGGCCTCCTCCCGACCTCTATCGCTAAGCGGCACATCGGATTGGCCGACGTATCGGTTCTGTCCGTCCCATTCGGTCCGGCAATGGCGAAGAAGAAAAACCCTGGGATGACTTCTGTGTAGAAAAGCATTCGAGCTCATTTTCACTTTTCCCTCTGCGGAAGCAGGAGCTCATCCAGTGAAAGCAAGAGCCGCTTTTCTATGCGTCGTTTCACCGATGCCGCGGCTTCGCATCGTCGCCGGATATTTTCGCGTGCAACCGGATTTGTCGGCACTCGATCTTTTGACTGCCGGAAACGCTCTTCCAAAGAGACCACCCGTTCCTCTGCTACGAATTTATCGGCCAGGTAGAGCAGTTCCGCCTCCCGGATTTCCCCATCTTCCGGTTGCGGCAACTCCGTATGGCGGGCAACGATATCGGCCACCCTGTGAAATTGCATCCGCCGCAGCAGGGCGGCCCCTTTCTCCGCGTGATTTCTTTCTCCTTTCGCGATGTCGTGCAGAAGGGCGGCAGCACGGATCAGAGCCGGATCGAGAGCGACTCCTGACTGAATCAGCGCGTTTCCAATGACTTCGGCCACCTTGGACACTCTTCGGGAGTGCCGGACCACAAGATCCGAAGCCGGATGCATGCGGGTCAGCAGAACCTCGCACTCCTCAGGAGTAGGCACATCATAGGAAGGCAGCCGGGATAAAGCCTCTCTGTAGTCTTCCGGATCGTCAAGATCGAAGAGGATATTCCGGTCCGGCACTTCAAGATCGACAGCCAGATGCCGGTGCTCTTCTAGAAAGCTTCTGAGGCCCCCTTCGGATCGATCCTTGAGAATGGGATCCATCAACTCTCCGGGGATCAGGGGTGGATGTCCCCGCTTGCCCTGGAAACAGGGGTGCACGATTTTGCCCGGATTCTTCTTGTTTTCGGACAGCAGCAGCCGGATGGTCACCGGACGGACCAGCGGAATGTCCGCCGGCAGGATAAAGAAAGCATCCGTGTCCGAAGCCATGCGGCGGACGCCTTGGACAATCGAGCTGAACATGCCTTCCTGAAACCATGGATTCTCGACGATTTGGACTCCGGCGGATTCGAGGATACGGATGATTTCAGACTGCCTGTGGCCTACTACGACATAGATGTCTTCGATACCGTTTTCCCTGAAAATCGAAATGAGTCGCTCCACCGCCGTCCTGCCGTCGAGCGGCAGCAGAGGCTTCAAATGCCCCATGCGGGAGCCGAATCCCGCAGCCGGAATCACAGCCGAGTAGGCATCCTTTTTCATCTTGGATAAGTTCTGCACTCCTGTCCTCCCCATCAAAAACGGCAAACCGCCGTGAAAATGAAATCGTACAAATCCCAACGGATAACCGGATTCAACACGCTCATGCGCTTTAGACGGCAGACCGACTCAAATTCCGGTCCCTTCGATCAGAGGATACCGAAAATTGCCGAGTCGAAGGGCGCACACTTGAAATGCGACTGCCGTAAACGATATAAGTAAGAGAGGAGAAATTGTCAAACGGCGTTCCATGAAAGGAGGCATCATGCATATCGTCCGTATCAAAGATATCCCGAAGACCCCGCGGTTAAGCTCTCTCTTTACAGGCAACGAGGTTACCGCGCAGCAGTTGATCCCGGAAGGCGGAGACTTCAACATGAGCGTGATCAACTTCGGCAGGGGCGTCAGGAACAAGTTCCACGTTCACCAAAGCGATCAGATTCTGATTGTAACGGCAGGAAAAGGCATCGTAGCGACGGAAAAGGAACAGCGCGTCGTCTCCACCGGGGATGTCATCTTATTCCCGAAAGGTGAAAAGCACTGGCACGGGGCAACCGAAGATTCGGAGTTCTCCCATATCTACATCACGAAATCGGAAAGCAAGACCACGCAGATGGAGGACTGAAGGATAATCTTCCCGGGCCCCCGCGGGCACGGTATCGGGGGCCTGGGAGAGTAAACGATTGACCTTCGATTCAGCTTGCCAGTCGTTCGGCAGCTTCGATCTTGTTTTTGCACTCTACACAATATGTTGTAATCGGCCTGACCTTCAGTCGATTGATCGGAATGTCCTCGCCGCATTCCTCGCAGACTCCGAAGCTGCCGTTTTCGATGTTATCCAAGGCGATCATGATTTTTCGCGTCAGACGATTCTGGCGTTCTCTGATCCGAAGCCTGAATTCCCTGCTCATTTCGGCATCTGCCCGGTCGATAAGCTCCGGGGACAAATCGGAAGCCTGAATCAGGTCGGTCAAGGCGCTGTTTGCAGTATGCATGAGTTGCTTCAGCCAATCATTCAAAACACCCTTGAAATACGCAATCTCTTTTTCTTTCATGACAGCTTCCTTTCTATGAATCCAAATACGGGTCGGAACAACATTCGCGTCATTAAGGTCCGGTTTCTTCGCTGTCACTGCAGTCGTACAGGTCGCGTCGAACTGTAGGATCAGAGTGAAGCCGGAATTATATCTATTCGAATTACGGACAGGATGGAATCGGGAAAAATCTGAATTTTCTTAAGAAATATCTTAAAAATGCGGTCGATCCAGCGCTCTTTTCCTTTTTTGCCCCATATTGTAGACTGCAAATATCTTTACTGGAAATAAACGAATCGCCATCAAAATGGTCAAGAAGGGGGTATTCGTTGAAAATCGCAATTCTGACGAAGGAATGTCCGCCTTATGTTTACGGAGGGGCAGGCGTGCACGTGGATTATCTGATACGGGAACTGTCCCGTGCCGACGGAGGAAGCCATGAAATCGAAGTCTATTGTTTCGGAGACCAGCAGAAGGTTGCAAGAAACAGCTCCATCATCGGACTGCAGCCCCGTGTCACGCTTCCGGTTCGGGATGAACGCCACAGAAATCTGATGGATACCCTTCTTCACGATGTTGCCATGGTCGGGAAAGTCGGCCAGGCAGAAATCATCCATTGCCATACCTGGTACACCCATTTGGCCGGCTGCCTGCTCAAGCAGATGCTTCGCGCTCCCCTGGTGCTCACCACCCATTCCCTGGAGCCTCACAGGCCATGGAAGGAAGAGCAACTGGGAACCGGATATCATGCTTCCACCTGGCTGGAGAAGACGGCCTACCAAAACGCAGACGGGGTGATCGCAGTTTCTAAGTCCATGAAGCAGGATGTCAAGCGGCTTTACGGCGTACCCGGGGAGAAGGTCGAGGTCATCCATAACGGAATCGACGATCATGAATATCTCCCCAAGTCCGATCCCCGGGCGATTGCACGATACGGGATCGATCCGGCGAGACCTTACGTTCTGATGGTCTCGCGGATCACCCGACAGAAAGGGATCCTTCATTTCCTCGAGGCGATCCGGTATTTGAAGTCGGGGGTGCAGGCGGTTCTTTGCGTCAGTTCTCCGGACACGGAACAATACCTGCGCGAGGTCTCCCAAAAAATCGAAGAGGTTCGGGCGAACGCCGCAAACCCGGTGATATGGGTATCCGAGACGGTTCCACGGGAAGATCTCATTAGCGTTTACAGCCATGCATCCGTTTTTGTCTGCCCATCCATCTACGAGCCTTTCGGTCTCATCAATCTGGAGGCCATGGCATGCGGAACGCCTGTTGTCGCTTCGGCAGTCGGCGGGATACCGGAGGCTGTAGAAGACGGGAAAACCGGAAGGCTGGTTCGGTTCAGACCCAAGAGCGAATCGGACCCCGAACCCGCGGATCCTGCCGGTTTTGCGCGGGATCTGGCCGGGGCGATCGACGGACTCCTCAGCGATCCGAAACGCATGGAAATCATGAGTAGAGATGCGCGCCTGCGGATAGAGGAGCGTTTCAGCTGGAAGGCGATCGCCCGCAAGACCCTCGACTTCTACGAGCGGCTGATCCGAACGTACGCCATCCACAAAGAGCACGAAGGGGCACGAAAAAACAGTTCATGAGGGGTTTGCCTTCACTTGTCCCTTGGTGCCCTTGGTGGATCCAGAATCATCGGTTTCGCTACATATCCCCTTCCGGGCGGTGCCAGATGACCTTTGGGATGTAGATTTCGGTTGCAGCCGGAAGCGTGTCTTTGCTTACGACGAAGCGATTGGTTTCGAGGAAATGCGCCCGGTAAGGACCGTCCAGAAGCCGTTTCAAGGCATCCGAATTTTCGAAGTAATGCATGGGGACGACGATCTTGGGCCTCAGTTGGCGGATGATGGTCTCGGCCTCTTCCGGTCCTGCGGTGTATCTTCCCCCGATGGGAACCAGCAGCACATCGATATGCCCGACAAACTGAAGCTGATCCTCATTGAACGGTTCGCTGACATCTCCCGCGTGCAGGATGCATACCCCGTCCATCTCCATGACGAAGGCGGCCCCCTTCAGGCTGATTTGATAATCGAGAAACCCTCTCTGGTGGATGGGGACATTGTAGATCAGGACATCGCCGAAGGTCGCATGGATGTCGTTCCATTCAATTGAACCTTCCTTCAACCCGCGCAGTACGATGGGGCTTCCCTTGGCCAGGCCGACATTGTTGTGGTTTCCGTGTTCCCTTCCGACCGTTACGATGTTTGGATGGATCTCCGGCATGGGAAAACCCATCGGGCCGAACGGATCGGTTGCGATTTTGATTCCGCTGCCCGAGGTGATCTGAAAAAAAGAGTGGCCGAACCATTTGATCTCGATGAATCCGGTGGCGGCGGCCGGGAGGAAAAAGGGGTTCCGGTTCTGGACCAGGTTCGGGTTTCTGCAGGCCGCTTCCGCACGCCCCCAGAAAAACAGGAGAAGGGCCGCCATGCTCAGGTGCAGGATCAATCGCCATCGATGAATCATCAGAATGCTTGCTCCTTCAATCGGTCTCAGCCGCATGCCGCCGAAGCAGTCAGGTCGGATCGGATCGTGGCTTCCGCTCCGCTGCCACCATCCTACGGTTTTGACATCTGACTTCCGCCTCTTTATTCGATATTGGATGTTGGATGTTCATGTAGTTTCACATAAGCCCGGCCGCTGGCCGCCGAAACGGCCAATTTGATCAAAGCATGAAACTTCTGCCCATTTTTCCCCCTCCCCCAACCCCTCCCACCCGGGGAGGGGAGCTTTTGATTCCTCCCCCTTCGATGGGGGAGGGCCAGGGTGGGGGTGATTGGTGAAGTTTCATATAAGCGCCGCCGTGCCGCTTCCGGCATTTGATCGAATCAGAAACTCATACTATCTTGAATCTTTGAATCTTTGAATCTTGAATCAAGTTTCACACCAGCCCCCACCGTCTCCGGAAAAACCATTCCGCGGACAACAGTCCGATGATCAGTGCCATTGCGTAAGCGTTTGCCCAAACCGGCAGCCGCTTCTCCTCGATAAACCGCCTTTCGCCGCGCCGGGCGTATTCTTCGATCGTTTTGAGAAGGTCCCCGGACTCCGTAACCAATTTTCCGCCTGTCGCCCGAGAGATCGCCTCCAGCCGATCGTGCCGGGGGGCGGCATCCAACCGATCGAACGGTCCGCTTACAGGAATCGATTCCTCCAGATCGCCTGTGGAAGTTTGGATTCGAATCCGATAGATCCCCTCCTTCTTGGGGATGAAAGAGACCGTGTGCTCGCCGGGTATCGAGGCCGCCCCAAGCGTCCATTCGACTTCCACGCCTTCCGGATCTAGAATGGAAAAGGAGGCTTTTCCGGATGCGGTACGGGATTTAAGATCGAATGAATCGGATGAATCCTCCCCGTGGACGCGGACTCGCAGATCGATCTGTTTTCCGATGGCGCCCGTCGATTCCGGAAGGATCACCTGCACCGGATGCATTCCCGGGTCTTTGGTCAGCCATCGTACCATCCGGTGAACGAGCCGGAGATATCCTTGCGTCCCCTCGTTTCTGGCGACTTTTCCCATGTACCATTTCCACGCATAATCGGTGGTCAATGCCAGCACCCTCCCCTTTCCATATTCCGAGACGGTGAGAACCGGCCAGGGAATTCCGCCTGCGCTTTCCAGGAGGATCGTCGATGGTTTCTTGGCTTCTGTCAGATTGATGCCGTCGACGGGGGGCATCTCCTGCCAGAACCGGAGGCGCTCCACACCCCCGCCCGCTTCGGAGAACTGCATCAACGGATGCCGGATGCCTTTCCGGGTCAATTTCACGCCGAGGGGAGTTTCACGCCGGTAGAATTCATCTTCAACGAATCGAAAGGGAAGCAGTTCTGCGATGGGGGAAAGCCCCGGGGTTCCTTCATTGAACAGATCCGGTCCTCCGATTACGGCAAAGCCCCCTCCGGAATCTACAAAATTTCTTACACCCTCCAGGTGTTCCGGGCTCAGATAGAGCGAGTAATTGAAGTTATCGAATACGACCAGATCGAAATTGGCCAGCTCCTTCAGGAAAAGGGTATCCACCGGGAAAGGGATCAGGCTCTGTTCGTGCGAGCGGACCTGCAGGACGTCCGAAGGGGTCCTGAGGATGACGAAAGACAGCAAGTCGATGGAGGGATCCTTCTTCAGTGCGGCGCGCATGAACCGGTAGTTCATGCTCGGCGTTCCCGAGACCATGAGGATGCGGGTCTTGTCCCGGGTCACTTCCATGGAGAGGTGGACCCGGTTGTTTTCGACGATCCTTTCTCCAATCTGATGAGGAACGGAAATCGACAGGCTTTTGCGGCCCACGTCACTCGGTGTGAACGAAAGGGTGGCCCTCGTTTCTCCGGAATCGGATTCGCCGGAATCGGCCTGAATGCGGATCTCCCTCAGGGTGACCAGGTTTTCCCCATCCTTTAAAAGCAACTGAATGGGAGTGTCCAGGAACCCATGGCTTCTTACGGTGACATCGATAGAGGCTTCCCGTCCTTTGAATGCAAGGCTCGGGGCCTTGATCTCCTTGATCAGGATGTCCCGATACACTTCCCGGTTTCCGACCGGTACGGTGAGGGTGGGAAGAAGCGCTTTCGGGTTTTCGTTCCAATGGATGTTTCCATCGCTGATCAGAACCGCAAGGGAGTTCTTCCGGTCCCCAAGTCTTCCAAGCGCCTCCGACAGATCTCCGGAATCGCCTCCGGCCTCGATACGTTCCAGATCTCCGGGGGATAAGGGCCTCAGCGGATCGGCTCGACCGCTGAGACCATACAGCGTCACATCGAATTTTTTGCCGAGCGATTCAAGCAGCCGGCCTTCCGAAAGAAGCGTCTTCGCCTGATCGAGACGGGTGCCTTTTCCATCGGATGCGGCTTGTCCCATATATTTGGAGGTATCCATGAAAACGGCGATGGAGGGAGCGATCCGATGCTCCGTTTGCGACATCCAGGAAGGATCGAGGGCAACCGTTAAAATCATAAGGAGTGCAGCCATACGGAGGAGAAAAAGAATCCTCCCCCTCGATTCTCCCAAACGGCTCCGGAATTTTACATACTGGAGAAAAGCTGCGGCAATCCCGGATGCCAGGAGAAGCAGGATCAACCAAACCGGGAAAACAGGATTTAAGGTGAACCGTTCCATGCTCATACATTGCGTCGTTTTTGGATGAAGGGATGGTGGATTACATCTTTCTTATAGTCTGCAGTCAGGGAGTAAACGATGATGTTGATTCCGTCTTTGAAAGCGGCCTCCCTTTGCGCTTCCCCACCCGGTGTGCACTCATGAACCCACTTACCATACCTGTCCCTGGCCCATGCGCCGGAAAGATCGTTGTGCGAGTAGATCACCGGCGTCCACGCATCGAGGACGGCACCTTCCAGGAAAGGGCTTACCCGCTGTCTGCCGCCGATGCCTTCGATCAGGTAAAAGCTCTGGTAGACGGAATGATCACGAGAAAGCGGTTTCAACTCGGCCTCCGGGAGAAGCGCTTTCATCTCTTCTCGAAAAGACCGGTCGAACCCGGCTCCCCTGGCGCCGATCGTGTTTTCTGCAAAAAGAAATCCCCCATGCGTCAGAAATCGTCTCAGGGTCTCCCTTTCCTGTCGTGTGAAGGATTCAAATGCACTTCGGCCCGCCATGTATAAAAACGGGCTGAAAAACAGATCGGGGTCGGTCGGTTCCATGACGAGTCTTTCCCGGCGTGCGTCTATGCTCGTACGGAGCTCCAGCTCCTCGACGATGGCTTCCAGAAACAGGGGGTTTGGATCCCATTCCTCGCTCCGGTATTTGAGCTGGGTGAAGAAAAAGTGGGGGTACCGGGAGCCGTAGGAGAGTTTCAGACCGGAAGAAAGATGAGCGGCCAGCCCCAGGGTGAAGAAGAGAAAATTTCGTCTGGATATCATCACCATCATTCAATCATCCCTATCGAAAGTGTTCAGGGTTCAGTGTTCAGTGTTCAGCGTTCAGGAAAGAAAAGCCGGCAGTGCGTTCCACGCAGGAGCATGGGAACGAGAGAAGGTTTCAGTTCAACCTCTCGTTTGATCGTCAGCGCCCTCCTGAACACTGAACACTGAACACTGAACACCTCCTACTTCCGGCCCCCTATCAGATCGTTTGCGATCACCGTTTCCACGGCCAGAACCGCTAGAAGGAAGGCGAGCAGATACGGCCAGAGCGGTTTCCGCCCGCCTTGCCGCTTCTCCAGGTCTCCCTCCCGGTATTCGAGTACGGTCGCATGAACGGTTGCCAGTTTCTTTTCCAGCGAATCGGGATCGATCTTTGTCAGATCCGACTCTTCATAGGGGGGGTTTACCCCCTGCATTTCTCCGGCTCCGGCATCCACCCGGTAGAGGCCGGGGCCTCCCGGAGGTCCTTTCACTTGCCTTCCTTTCAACTTCTCTCCGGCAGGATCCCCGATCCGGATGCCTTCGGGAAGCGAAGTTCCGGCCGATCCGCCACCTTCCTTGACCATCCCGCGGACGAGCGGAAGATAGGCCGCGGTCAGCGGAAGATCGTTCCAGTCCAGGTCGGCGCTCGAAGAAAAAACAAACATCCGGCTCTCCCCGACCTGTGCTTCCGCCAAAAGCGGATCCTCATTTTCGAGGGTAAGGATCGGATTCGATGCCCCCTCGATTTTAAAATATGCCCCGAAGGAGGCTTTTTTCAGGCTTTCTATTATCCCTTGGAGGAACTTGAACTCGTCATCGAACCTGTCGATTCGCGTTGCCTTCCCCACGGTTTCGATCGGTTCGATCCGCCCGAGGATCCGAAAGGGGGAAAATGGAAGCCGGTTATAGGCCGAAGGATCGATGCGATCGCCGAGAAAAAGAAAGACCGGTTTTCCCGCATCCAGAAAGGAGGCGAGCCTGTAGGGGTCGGGCCGGGCAACGTTGAGAACAAACAGGGCGTCGTACGCGTGCGGGTCCATCCGGGAAAACTCGCTTTCGGTGATTATTTCCGGAAGGAAAGCCGATGCCTGCAGCGCGGCCGGGCGCAGCGCACTGGCAAGGTAATAGCTTTCGCCCGACCTGAGCGAGGTGCCGGGATTTCCGTCGACGATGAGGACGTCGATTCTTTCTCTTACTTTCAGCGGAAAATAGTGGATATCATCGTAGGACAGGCGATCGGAGGAGAGCCTGATCTCCCCTTCGATCCATCCCGGGTCATCGATCCGCAGATCGAAAGAAACCTGTCCTTCGCGGCCGGCTTCCAGCGTAATCGACTTCTGATCGGTTTTCGTTCCGGAAAGGTGAGCCTCGACGATGCGGCTGCCGGCAAGATCCGAAAGATTCGAAACACTCACTTCGAGCCGTTCTGTGACTCCGGCGATGATCCCCCCGGTTTCCAGGCGAACCTGCTTGACGGAGAAGTTGGCATCTCGTGCAGCAGGCCCGATTCTCAGAAATATGACCTCTGCATCCGGGACGGTTTCGAAATCGGAAAGATTAAACTTCGCCCAATCGTTGCGGGTCATATCGCTGATCACCAGGATCCGTCCGGGAACCTCCAGGTCTTTCAGCAGGCGAAAAGCAGAGGTGAAGGCATCGACTGTACGGCTGCCTCCGAAGGAAAGGGGGATCGACTCCAGCCGGCTCAGGGCGGATTCCGGTCTCATCCACAGCAGATCGGACGGATTGCCTCTACGGTTTTCCGCCGTAGCGATGACGGCCACCTGCCCCCGGAAGCCCTCCAGGGCTTCTCTTGCCGCCTTCTTTGCCATATCGAATCGCCTGCCGCGGTCTTCGGAAAAGCTCATGCTCAAGGAGTTATCAAGGATCAACACCTGGGCTCCGTCCTTGAGCAGCGTGCCGAATCCCGCACGCACGAAGACTGGCTGCGCCATCATCAAAGCAATGGAGGCAACGGCAAGGACCCTCAGGATCAAAAGCATCAGATGCTTGATCCGCCGGGGCCTGACGGCAACCGGCTGGGACTGCAGCAGGAGGTAAACGGCGGAGAAAGCTCTGACCACCGTGCGTCTTTTGGTGATCCGATGGATGAGGATCGGCAATATCACCGCAGCGACGCCGGAAAGCAATACGGAACTGATGAAGGTAAGACTCATCGATTCACCTCCGCCTCAACTTCTGCCTCCAGGCAAGATATCTTACCAGAGCACGGTCCAGCCCCGCCGATGTGTCGAAAAGCGAATACTCGATTCGATGGGAGAGACAAGCGCTCCGGTAGCGGGCAATGAGCTCCTGGAGCCTCTTTAGATAAGCCGATCGGAGCACCTTTGGATCGGCAAGGAGCTTTACGTCTCTTTCCATATCTTCAAAAAGGGCCGGATCCTTGAATGGAAAGCGCAATTCGTCCCCGTCGAGCAGGTGAAATACGATTACTTCGCTGCCCCTGGATCTGAGCTGTTTCAGTCCTTTGGCGATCTCCTCTGCGGCATCCGGACGGGGATCCAGAAGATCCGAGAGTAAAACGATCAAGCCCTTTCCCTTCAGGCCTTTTCCATTCAGGGATGCCGCAAGCTCCTTCAGCACCGATGCAACCGAGGTCTCCCCCTGAGGCCTTGTGGCTTCGAGGGTTTTTAAAACGGCGAAGAGGTGGTCGTGAGCGGTCTTCGGCGGGATCATCTTTTCCATTTTTTCGGCAAAAAGAATCATGCCGACCGCATCCTGCTGCTTCAACATCAGATACGCCAGGGCTGCCGAGAGGGTGGCGCCGTAGTCGAACTTGCTGACGCCATTCGAGGCATAGCCCATGGAAGCGCTTGCGTCCATGACGAGGTATGCCCTCATGTTGGTGGTCTTACGGTATTCACGGACAAAATACCGGTCGAATTTCGCATAGGCCTTCCAGTCGATGTGGCGCGTATCGTCCCCCGGGACGTATCCCCTGTGCTCCTCGAATTCCGCGCTCAAGCCCTTCGCCTGTGAGGCATGCTTTCCCACCATGACCCCGTCGACGAGGAATCTCGCCCTGAGATGCAGGTTCTTGACTCCGGCCAGGACCTTCGGGTCGAAATAGTTCAATACATCCCCCTAACCCGCTTCAAGGGGAGACCTCTCGAAGCAGCCGCTCGATCATATCGAGCGAGGTGATCCCCTCTGCCTGCGCTTTGAAGTTTGCGATGATCCGGTGTCTCAGGATCGGATACACCACGGCTTTAACGTCTTCCGTCGAAGCCACATACCGGCCCTCCATGACCGCTCTGGCCTTTGCCGCCAGGATGAGATATTGGGATGCGCGGGGGCCGGCCCCCCATTCGGCCCACTCCCGGATGAAGGAGAGGGCGTCTGTGTCTTTCGGGCGCGAGGCGCGCACCAGTTTCACCGCATAACCGATGACGTGGGAGGATGCGGGAACCTTTCTGACCAGATCCTGCATCTCCAGGATCTTTCCGGCATCGACGACCTTTCGGAGCGCCGGCCGGTAGGAGCTTGTGGTCGATGCGACGATGTCGATCTCCTGATCGAAAGACGGGTAGCCGATTTCGATGTTGAACATGAACCGGTCGAGCTGCGCTTCGGGAAGGGGATAGGTCCCTTCCTGTTCGATCGGATTCTGGGTGGCCAGAACGAAGAATGGAAGATCCAGGGAGTGGGTTGCACCGCCTGCGGTCACCTTATACTCCTGCATCGCCTGGAGAAGGGCCGCCTGGGTCTTGGGCGGGGTTCGATTGATTTCGTCTGCAAGCAGGATGTTGGTGAAGATCGGCCCCCGGATATAACGGAACAGGCGCTTTCTGCTGCCCACTTCTTCATCGAGGACATCGGTTCCCGTGATATCGGAGGGCATCAGGTCCGGGGTGAACTGAACCCGATTGTAATTGAGCTCCATGATGCCTGCAAGGGTCGAGATCAGAAGCGTCTTGGCCAGCCCTGGAACCCCCACCAGGAGGCAGTGGCCGCGGCAGAAGAGCGCGATCAGGATCTCTTCGATGACTTTGTCCTGGCCCACGATCACTTTCTTGATTTCCGATACGATATCGGATTTGATCCTTCCCATCTCCTCTGTCCGGGAAAGATCGGTGTCGGACAATTTATATGCTTCGGCAGCTTCCATCGGTGTTTCTTTCAATCCGATCTTTGCCACTAAGGCACGAAGACACGAAGTTTATCCATTTTTTTGATAAGGTTTTGGCCTTCATAATTCTTCTTCGTGCCTTCGTGTCTTGGTGGCTGAACGGTTATCCTTTTTTCAGCCTGTTTGCGATTTCTCTTTCCTTTGCGGCCGTCACCGGATCCCCCAGCATGGCGATCGCCTCGGCCAGGCCGGCATGAACCTCGGGGTTGAACGGGTTGATCTGGACGGCCTCCTCAAACGCCGCTCTGGCCCCGGCAGGATCCTTTCGCTTCAAGGAGAGCCGACCCAACTGGGCATAGGGGGTGGGGTGGTCGGGGGCGAGTGCGATGATCCGATCCAACGCGTTCAAGGCCTCCTGATCCCTTCCCAGATAGATCAAGGCGGTTGCGAGCCGTTTCATGACCGGAACGGAATCCCGATCATCCGAAAGCGCTCTTCGGTACTCCAACACGGCAGCGCCCGTACGCCCCTTTTCTTTGAGGCGATCGCCGAGATGCGACCGGTTCCTTGCAACCAGAGACCGGATCTCCTTTAGATCCATCCGGTCCTCGTCCGTTTTCCCCTCTCTGACCTTGTAGCGGTGCATGGCGGCCCCTGGAACCGGTTCAAGACCTTTTGCGGCGAGAAACCCTTTCCAGGAATCCTCGAACTCCGAAAACTCCAGCCCGAGCACTGCTTTGAGAGACTCTTCCGCCCCCAGGGTCTTCCCCCGTGCCATGCCTTCCATGACTTCGGTCAGGCCATTGAAGCCGGCCCGGTCGATGATAAACTCGATAGCGGAAGCTGCCTGGGCGTAGGCGAGCTGAACCTCTTGCGGTGTTTCGAGGCGGACCAGGGACGGCTCCATTTTTTTGAAGGCGATCAGGCGCCTCTCCGACTGTGCCTCGGAAAGAAGGGTTCGATAGAGGGGGGAGAGATAATCGGGCCCTTCGCGCCATCGGGTCTCCTCGAACTTTGCAAGCCCCTCGTGGAACCAGATCGGCGCCCGGTTCGATGTCTTCTTTACGATGAGATAGTGCATGTATTCGTGGCTGACGGCATCCAGCCAACGATAGCCGAAGACCAGAGCCCGGGGGGAGAGAAACTGGAGCTTGTTGAATTTGGCCAGACCGACGGCTCCGGTCACCTCGATGTCTCTGACCGAAAGTGAGGAGGCAAGATAGAAGGCCTTCGTATCGGAAAAAAGCTCGACTCGCACTTTTTCTCCGGGGACAAACCCGTACCGGTCCGCCATTGTCCGATAA
>QZKK01000071.1 GCA_003599475.1 Desulfobacteraceae bacterium | reverse complement strand
ATCTGCATCCCCGGGTGCATCCCCGGGCCACTTCCAATCGAAGCCTATCGTGCACGGGTCGTCCGAACGGCACAATCGGGGCATCCGGAAAAGGGGCGTCGTTAAGATCGGAAACAATTGCACGGGTGACCTTCGAATAAAGCGGGTCCTTCGGGAAAAGGGACTGGAATCCCTCCGAAGAAAAGTGCGCCCTGAAAAAGGAAGGGATGTATACGCCTGTAATTTTCGACCAGGATTTCAGCAGCGCCTGTTTGTCCCGCCCGCCTCCTTCATACCATTCGATCCAGGCTTGCGCCATTTGACCGATGACCGACTCCCCGTCTCCGACCACCATCGCGTCGAACAGATCCGAGACCGGCTCCGGGTTGCAGGTGCAGGGACCGCCCCCGATGATCAATGGATAAGGTCCCGGAGACGATTCGTCCCGTTCTCCTGAGAGAAAAGGAATCCCGGAAAGCTCCAGTATGTTAAGGATGCTGGTGTAGTTCAACTCGTAGAGCAGGCTGAATCCGACGATGTCGAAGCAGCGAATCGGCGTATGCGTTTCCAGGCTCATCAGAGGCGTTCCCGATGACCTGAGATTTCTTTCCATATCCAGATCGGGGGCGTAAACGCGCTCCGCCGCGACTTCTTTCTTTGCATTTAAAATCGAGTACAGGATCTGCAGCCCGAGATGAGAGGTTCCGATTTCATAGAGATCGGGGAATGCGAGTACCATCTTCAATTTGACATCCCGGAAGTCTTTGCGAACGCGGTTTACCTCCGTGCCCAGATAACGGCTCGGCTGCTCCACAAACGGTAGGATGCCTTGAAGGGGATCGTCGGTCATGCTATATTTCATCGGAGTTGATTTCCAGTCATTTTTACCGCTTTCCTGCTGCCAAGCGGATTGCATTTGATTCGGAGTCTCCAGTTTTGCCTAAATTTGTAAAAAAATTCAACCCTTTTATAGAGATTCCAGCAAAATCGATGGAAATAATCTTTACATTTTTCTTCGTTCTCTCGCTGCTTTTCCCCCAATCGATGCCGGCTGCCGATCCGCAAGTGTACCCTCGTGAAACCCCGATCGTACATGCGGTGCGGAAGGTGAGTCCTGCGGTGGTCAACATCAGCTCCGAATTCGAGGTTTCCAGGCAGCTAAGCCCTTTCTCCGGCTTCGGCATGGATCCGTTCTTCGATTCTTTCTTCAAAGATTTTTTCGACCCCGGCTTCGAACGGCGCTCCAAACGAAGAAGCTTGGGCTCGGGGGTGATCATCGACGGCAGACGGGGATTTATCCTTACCAACGCACATGTGGTTGAAAAAACCGGAATCATTCAGGTGGTGTTGAACGATCAGCAGGAATTCGATGCCCAAGTGATCGGCTCCGATCCCGATTCGGATCTGGCGGTGCTCAAAATCCAGGCGGAAAAAGAGCTTCCGGCGATCGCCATGGGGGATTCCGAAAATCTGATGATCGGAGAGACGGTAATCGCCATCGGCAACCCTTTCGGATTTTCTCATACGGTGACCACCGGAGTCATCAGCGCGGTCAAAAGAAGCTTTCGGGCCGACGACCGGGAATTCCAGGATTTTATCCAGACAGACGCCTCCATCAACCCGGGCAACAGCGGCGGACCGCTTCTCAATATCAACGGCGAGCTGATCGGCATCAATACCGCCATCTACGCAAAGGCACAGGGAATCGGGTTTGCCATTCCCATCCACAAGGCGAAGCGGATCGTAACCGACCTGATCCGATACGGGGAAGTCGTTCCGGCCTGGATCGGCCTGACGGTTCAGGAAATCGATGCCCGGCTTGCAAAATATCTCAAAGCGCCGGAATCCGGAGGCGTTCTGGTGAAATCGGTCGAACCGGAAAGCCCGGCGCAGAAAGCAGGGATCCGGGATGGGGATCTCCTGATTTCCATCGCTTCGCGCAGGATAAGGACTGCGGAAGAATTCGACGCGGCTCTGAAAAATCTCGGCACCGGGAAGGAGGCCGATGTAACGCTCTGGCGGGACGGTAAAGAGCGCACCTTAACCGTTGTGACATCGATCTTTCCTCAAGAGAAGGCCATGGAGCTTGCCGGAGAACTGCTCGGGATAACCGTCGAAGGACTTACAGCGAAAAACAGGACCCGATATCGAATCGGTGAAAACGAAGGGGTGATGATTTCAGGGGTCCGAAACGGATCTTATCTGGATCGAGTGGGAGTTGTGCCCGGCGATATCATTCGTAAACTCGACGACACCGCAACAAACGACCTGGAGGCTTTCAAAAAGGCGATCATAAAATCCCGGAAAAAATCCTCTGTCGTGCTGCTGCTGCAGAGGGAAAGCCAGCTCTACTACATCACTGTCAAGCTGTAATCCGGCAACCGAGCGAACGCCTCGGTTACTGGAAGGATGAGGAGAAAAAGAGGATGCGCCGATTAAAAATTGTTCACCTGCTTCGTTCGGAGTCGTCCAGGGAGGATACCAAAATCCACGGATGGGTTCGCACACGGAGAGACTCCAAAGGATTTTCCTTTATCGAGATCAATGACGGTTCTTGCCTCCAAAACATGCAGGTGGTCGCAGATGAAGGCCTTGAAAACTACGGGGAGATCGTGAAACTGACCACCGGTTCGGCTGTTTCTGTATCCGGGGACCTGATCCCTTCCAAAGGGGCCGGCCAGAAATGGGAAATCAAGGCGAATCGCATCGAAATCATCAGCCAGGCGCCGGAATCGTTTCCGCTTCAGAAGAAGCGGCACAGCGATGAATACCTGCGAACCATCGCACATCTCAGGCCCAGAACCAACAAGTACGGTGCGGCCTTTCGAATCCGCTCCGAGATGGCGTACGCGATCCATCACTTCTTTCGGGAAAGAGGTTTTCGATACATCCATACGCCGATCATCACCGGTTCGGACTGCGAGGGAGCGGGAGAGCTGTTCCGGGTGACCGCTTTCGACCTGAACAGGCTTCCCATGGAACATGGCAAAGCCGATTTTTCCAAAGATTTTTTCGGCAGGGAAGCGAATCTGACGGTTTCCGGCCAGTTGTCCGCAGAAATGTTCGCTCTGGCTCTCGGCGATGTGTATACCTTCGGCCCCACTTTCCGGGCTGAAAATTCCAATACCCGCAGGCATGCCGCGGAATTCTGGATGGTGGAGCCGGAGATGGCCTTCTGCGATCTTGAGGGCAACATGGATCTCGGGGAAGAGCTGATTCAATCCCTTGTGCGCTTTGCCATGGAAGAATGCCGGGAGGATATCGAGCTTTTCGCAAAGTGGGTGGACAAAAATCTGATGTCGACCCTAGAAAATATCGCCCTATCGAAGTTCATCCGGCTCCCGTACCGGGAGGCGATCGATATTCTGTCGAATTCGGGAAAAAAATTCGATTATCCGGTTGGACTCGGCCAGGACCTGCAATCCGAACATGAATGGTACCTTACCGAAGAGCATTTCAAAAAGCCGGTGATCGTCTACGACTACCCCAAATCGATCAAGCCCTTCTATATGCGCATAAACGACGACGATTTTTCCGTAGGAGCGATGGACGTTCTGGTACCGAGCATCGGGGAAATCATCGGGGGCAGCCAGAGGGAAGAGCGCCTGGAAGTGCTGGAGCGCAGGATGGACGAATTGAACATGCCGAAAGGAAACTACTGGTGGTACCTGGACTCCAGGAGGTACGGCAGCGTACCTCACAGCGGATTCGGGCTTGGATTCGAAAGGCTTCTGATGCTTGTCACCGGTATCGCCAACATCCGGGACGTCATCCCTTTCCCAAGAACCCCCAATCAGATCGATTTTTGAGCGGGACGGCAACGTTGAACCCTGAACATTTTATCCACTAAGGGCACGAAGGGGGACGAAATTTTCAGAAAATATTTTTCCTCCTTCTTGGTCTTCGTGAACTTCGTGGATAACTCGAGGAGCCCTACATGCAAAAGTTGATCATCACACTGGCGATGCTCGGAAACGTGCCGACAAAGAAACTCAATCCTTCGACTCCCTCAACCCCGACTGAAATCTGTGATGTGCTGGAGGAGTGCTGCGCGCTCGGGGTTACGGTGGCCCACATCCACGCCAGAGACGAACATGAAGCCCCCACCCATTCCAGAGCCTCCTACAAGGCGATCCTCGACGAGATCGAGGCCCGGGGCATCGAGGTCATCACCCAGCTTTCCACGGGCGCCCGGGGAGGAGAAAATACCGTCGAAAGCCGCGGCCAGATGCTCGATCTCAAATGCGATATGGCAAGCCTTGCCACCGGATCCTCAAACTTCCCTTCCTCCGTCAACCACAACAGTCCCCAACTGATTCAAGAGTTTGCACGGATGATGAAAAAAAATGGAATAAAGCCCGAAATCGAAGCCTTCGACACGGCAATGATCGACTATGCCAGATATCTGCTGGGCAAGGGGCTCCTGGTTGAACCGGCACATTTCAACCTCGTCTTGAATGTGCCGGGGTCCATCAAGGGAACCCCCAAAAACCTCCTGCACATGGTGGAATCTCTCCCCCCGGGAGCCACATGGACGGTAAGCGCCATCGGAAATTCCCAGGTCCCGATGCTTGCGATGGCGATTTTGATGGGGGGCCATGCGCGCACCGGCCTGGAAGACGTTCTGGAATACGAAAAAGGCGTCCCGGCAACCAATCGGATGCTGGTGGAGCGCGTCGTACGTCTGGCGAAGGAACTTGGCCGGGAAATCGCCGGCGTCGAAGAGGCGCGGAAGATTCTTTGCCTCGATCGATAGCCCCGAAAACAGCCTTTTTCGGCCTCCCCCCTGCTTTGAGCGTGCCTGCCCTCATGGGGCAAGCCCTTTCTTCATCCGCAGGTTCTTCAAACATCCTGTTTTATCAATAATGTTGACAATTCCGACAATTTATGCAACAGATCTGCCGTCTTAAATTCTGCTGACAGCGTCGAAAGGCTTCCGCCATTTGCAGCGCGGTTGTGCGACATATCCGGTGGAACGCCCAGCATCGAACGTCCAATATCCAAATAAAGGAACAAGATCAATCTTAATTTTTTTTCGATCGAATGCCGAAAGCGGAACGGCTGGGCTCATTGGAAGGGATCCAATTTAACGGAGAGACAGGATGGAAACCGGCATCGCAGGCCAAAAGAATAAAAGCGATCAGATCCTCGAAGAGATCATGAGGCGTAAAGAGAAGGAACGGATCGTCGATGTGGAGGAATCAAAGGTCAAGGTCGTCATTTTTTCCCTCCAGGGTGACCTCTATGCCTTCTACGGTGAACACATCAAGGAAATTCTCCCTCTCATGACCATTTATTATGTCCCCGGCGCAGCCGAGTACATACCGGGAGTCATCAACGTTCGCGGCGAGATCGAGTCGGTCATCAATATCAACCGGTTTTTAGGAATTGCCGATACCGCAAACGCCCAGAGCGGGCGTATCGCTTTGGCTGCCGCCAATGGCATCCGTTCGGGCATCCTCGTCGATGCGATCGAGGATGTCCTGGATATCCCGGCCAATTCGGTCAAACCGCCCCTCGACACGCTCTCGAAATCCCTCAAGGAATTCGTGACAGGAGAATTTATCCATCGGGAAAGGCTCATCACCATCCTCGATATCGGAAAAATATTTGCAAGGGTCGCTCAGTGAACAAACCCTCTTTATCAAGCCGTCGATTGGCGGAAACCATCCGGTTGCTGACCTTCACCGTCATGGATGTCCGGATGGGAATCGATACGGAACAGCTCGTGGAGATGATGACAGTGGACGAGGCACGAAGGAGCGGAAAGCCATTGATTCATTTCCATGAAATGATTTCCTTCGGAAACAGGGAGGTTGTCTATCGTGCACCCAGAGCGGTCGGAATCGATGACGGTGGCACGCCGTATCTCCTGGTGATTGACAGCCCCGATGACATTATTGCCGTGAACGTGCAGTCCATAGAGCCCCTTCCGCCGTTGATTGCACGACAATTCGGCGCACGCGCTTTCTGGGGAGCGGTTGCGGAAAACAAGGGAATTATTCTGCTTGTTGATTTCTCAAGAGCAGGAACAGCAGCTTCAAATCCTATCGCTATTCATTGATTCCTTGGCAAGGAGGTTCGGTCATGAATTCAAAAAGCCGGTTCATCTTCCGGTCCGTCTGTAAGATCGCTTTGTCTCTCTTCGTATTTGCCGCAGGCTTCGTTTTTCCCGCTTCGAAAAGCGGGGCCGTCGAGAACGGCGTCAGCGGCGAGGAAGTTGTCCTGGGCATGTCCAACGCCCTGTCCGGTCCTGCCTCCGCCTTGGGGCAGGGAATAAAAAAGGGGGCCATGGCGTATTTCGATAAAGTCAATGGCGCCGGCGGCATTCATGGCCGAAGGATAAAGGTGATCAGCTATGACGACCAGTATGAACCGAAAATCGCCGTTGCCAATACGGAAAAATTGATCGACCAGGACAGGGTGTTTGCTCTCTTCGGATATGTAGGAACCCCGACTTCCAAGGCGATCATGCCCCTGGTCAACAGGAATAAAATCATCTTCTTCGGCCCTTTCACGGGGGCGGAGTTTCTCAGAAATCCGGTCAACAGATTCATCTATAATGTACGGGGCAGTTATTTCGATGAATCGGAAGCTCAGGTGGATTACCTGACAAGAGCGCGTGGCATAAAAAAGATCGGTCTCTTCCTGCAAAAAGACGCCTACGGCCTCGCCGTCAAAGGAGGGATGGTCAAAGCGCTCAACAAGCGGGACATGGCCATTACGTGTGAGGGGCTATACGAGAGAAACACCGAGGACATCAGCGCCGGCTTCGAGGAAATCAGGAAGGAGAACCCCGAGGCCGTCAGCATGGTAGGCACCTATAGGGCCATGGGGGCCTTCATCCTGAAGGCAAGGACGCAACGGTTCAACCCCGTATTCCTGAATGTCTCCTTCGTGGGCACAGCGGCGCTCATCAAAGAGCTCGGTGCGGACGGCGACGGCGTCATCGTGACCCAGGTCATGCCTTCCCCCCGGGACACGTCGCTGCAGATCATCGAGCAGTATCGCTCCGACATGAATTCCGCCGGTCATCAGGAATTTGACTATACGGATCTCGAAGGATATGTGGATGCCGTCGTATTCACGGAGATCCTCAAAAAGGCCGGCAAAGATCTCACCCGGGAGACATTCGTGCAGGCTGCGGAGAGCCTGAACGTGACAATCGGCGGCATGCAGTTCGGATATGGGCCGAAAGACCATCAGGCGCTCAAAAAAGTCTATATGACACAGATTTCGGGCGGCAAGGCCGTGCCGCTGAACTAATCGACAGGAGGGGTGAACCGATGGATGTTGAAAGATTGTTGAAATTCGACAGGATCAGCAAGAAATTCTTCATTCCCAGCCTTATCTTCATCGTAACTCTTTTTGCCATTCTGACGCTTATCAATATCAGCATCAATAAGGCAATGCTCCATTCCCAAATGGGGAAGAGGGGAAGCGCCATGGCGAACTACATGGCAAAAACGAGTGTCTTCTACTATATCAACTATGACCTCGGCGCTCTGGACAGCTTCGTACAGGAGGTCATCAAAGACCCGGACGTCGTCTATGCCGTCTTCTACGACGATAAAGAAAAACCGCTGACCGTCAGTTCCAAGAAGCCGGAGCAAACTTCGGAACTGCTGAACTACGATGTGGAAATAAAGGACGACGTGGGAAAAACCATCGGGCTCTTATCGCTCGGATACAGCCCCAAGGCCATCACGGAAGCGGTGCGGAACGGGGTCTGGATCATGCTGCTTACGATGACCGTAGCCCTCATCCTCCTCAGTGTCGGAATCACCCTTGCCGTCCGAAAGTTTATCATTCAACCGCTGGGTAAAGCGGTGGTCGTGGCACAGACCCTGACGGAGGGAGACCTGACAGTGCATATCGAGGAGGCCGGCCGGGACGAGATCGGGCAGCTCATTTCGGCTTTTAAGAATATGGTGGAAAAGCTCAAGACCCTCATGTCCCAGGTTTCCTCCGTCACCATCAGCGTTTATTCCAGGGCCAAAGACATCTCCGTTTCCGTCGAACAGCAGGCAACGGTATCCACGGAACAGTCGGCTGCGGTCGAAGAAATCACGACCACGATGGAGGAGCTTTCGGCATCCTCCACCCAGATTGCCGAACACGCCAAAGCAGTGGTGGATATCGCCACCCGAACCTGGGAAAATACAAAAAAAGGGGCCACGGCCGTGGAGACGATCAGCTTGAAGATGAACGAGATCCAAACGGACAACCAGAACAGCATCCAGGAGATCGTCGATCTGGGGAGAAAATCGAAGGAGATATCGAAAGTGATGGAGATCATCAACACCATCGCCGATCAGACCAAGCTCATCGCCTTCAACGCCGCCCTCGAGGCGTCGAGCGCCGGAGAGTCTGGAAAGCGGTTCGGGGTGGTGGCTGTCGAGATCCGGAGGTTAGCCGACAGTGTGATGGAATCCACGGGCGAAATCGAGTCCAAGATCAATGAAATCCAGGAGGCGATCAACAGCCTGGTCATCGCCTCGGAGAAGGGCGCACGGGGAATTCGGGAAGGGATGGAACATTCGGACCAGACAGCCTCCCTGCTGCTCAACATCGTCGACGATGCGCAAGCGACGCAGGAGTCAGCCAAACAGATCTCCCTTTCGACACAGCAGCAGAAAACGGCCAGCAACCAGGTCGTGACGGCTCTCCGGGAGATCGCCTCTGGAGCGAAGCAGACCTCCACCTCCATTCAGCAGATCATCGGAATCAGCAGGAATTTGACGGATCTTTCAGACAGCCTGAAGGGGCAAGTGGAGAAATTCAAGATCGAATGATCAACCCATGGAGGTCAACACAGGGAATAAAGAATATGAACTTCTCGTGGAAAAAGGCTCTGGATCTCCGGTCGCTCAGGAAGCAGGTGATCGTCATCGCTTTATTGCCGGTAATCATCGTTACCTTTATCTTCACCTATGTCGTCATCGTAAACAATGTGTCCCGGAGTGAGACAAGGATCAAGATCTATCGTGAAGCGCTGCTCTCCGAAAGAAGAGAGGCGATTAAAAACTATATCATTCTGGCCGTGACTTCGATCGAAAACCTCTCCCAAAAACAGGCGATAGAAAACATCCGCAATATCCGTTACGGTGACAACGACTACTTCTGGATCAACGACTATAACAATTTCATGGTTTCCCATCCGGATCCCCGCCTGGAGGGAACGGACCAGAGTGCCCTGAAGGATCCCAACGGAGTGTATATCCTTCAGGAGATCACGAAGGTGGCAAGGGAGAAGGGAGAAGGGTACATCTCCTATATGTGGAAGATGCCAAACGAAAAAGAGTTGCAGCCGAAGCTCTCTTACGGCAAGGCAATAAAAAAATGGGGCTGGGTCGTCGCTACTGGCATCTACATCAAGGATATCGACGAGATGGTTGCTCTGGAGAAGGATAAGATACAGAAGGAAATATCCTCCTTGATCCGAAACGCGGTCCTGATTTCCCTCGCCATTGCGTTCTCGGTTATTTTACTCGTGACTCATTTTACCAATAAACTCGTCAATAAGCCTGTAGACGAGATTACCTCTCTCATGAAGAAATGCCATAACGATCTGACGGTCAAGATACCGGTGAAGACGAAAAACGAGATCGGCGAACTGGCCGAATCGTTCAACCTGCTGACGGCCAACCTGCATAACATCATCAAGCAGGTCATCGATGCCGTCCGAGGCATCACCCTCTATGCCGGTGAAGTTGCCGTATCCGTAGAGCAGCAGGCCACCGTATCCACAGAGCAGTCGGCATCCGTAACCGAGATCACCTCCACAATGGAAGAGCTTTCCGCTTCTTCAACACAGATCGCAGAACATGCCAAATCCGTGGTGGACTTTGCCACCCGGACCTGGGAAAACACGAAGAAGGGAGCCAAGGCTGTGGAAACGGTCAACGGAAAAATGGATGAAATCCACACGGACAACCAGAACAGCATCCGTGAAATTGTTGACTTGGGGAAAAAATCGAAAGAAATATCCAAAGTGATGGAGATCATCAACACCATCGCCGACCAGACCAAGCTCATCGCCTTCAACGCCGCCCTCGAGGCGTCGAGCGCCGGAGAATCGGGCAAGCGGTTCGGGGTGGTTGCCGTGGAAATCCGGAGGCTGGCGGACAGTGTGATGGAATCCACCGGTGAGATCGAATCCAAGATCAATGAGATCCAGGACTCCATCAACCGGCTGGTGATCGGATCGGAGAAAGGCTCGAAGGGGATCCAGGAAGGCATGGACCTGACGAACCAGACTGCCGCCATCCTGCTGGATATCGTCGAAGACGCGCAGGCGACCCAGGCATCGGCCAAGCAGATCTCCTTGTCGACCCAGCAGCAGAGAACTGCCAGCACCCAAGTCGTGACGGCACTCAGGGAAATCGCTGCGGGCTCCGGGCAGACAACGGATGCGATCCGCAGGATCAGTGGCGTCAGCAATAAGCTGACGGGCCTATCGGACATTCTGAAGGGGCAAGTGGAAAGATTCAAGATCGCATGACCCTTTTTTAGAGAAAAGGCGGGTAAACCAGATGGGACAGATTCGGGTATTAGTGGCTGACGACAGCGCTCTCGCGAGGGAACTCATCATCGCAATATTGTCCACGGACAATGAAATCAACGTCATCGGACAGGCGAAAAACGGCAGGGAAGCCGTCGAAATGGTGAAGGAGTTGCGTCCGGATATCTTGACCCTCGATATCGAGATGCCGCTCATGAACGGCCTGGATGCGATCGAGCTCATCATGGGCAATCACCCCCTGCCCATCCTTGTCGTCACCACAAGAGGCGATGCACACACGGCCTATTCCGCCATCTCCAAAGGCGCCCTGGATCTTGTGGTGAAACCCGATATCAATCTCGAGGAAGCGCGGGAGTTCATCCAGAAAATCAAGCTTCTCTCAAAGATCAAGGTCATCACACATATTACCGGGAAGCGCACCCTGATGGAAAGGACTCCGGAGAAACCAGCGGCGTTCACGGGGACAACATCGGATGGAGTCGTTGCCATCGCCACCTCGACGGGAGGACCGGAGGCCCTTTCCGTTATTCTGTCGTCCTTACCCGAGGCAATCCCCTGCCCCATCGTCGTCGCCCAGCACAATTCCGACGGCTTCATCCCGGGGCTGGTGGAATGGCTCGACCGTCTGACGAAGCTGCGGGTGAAAGTGGCGGAGCAAGGCGAGGTGATCCAGCCGGGCACCGTATACGTATCCCCTTCCGAAATCCATACGGAAATCTCCCCGACCAGGAGAGTCTCCTTTATCGAACGGCACCCTGCGGACATCTACCGCCCTTCTTGCGACCGGCTCTTGTCATCCGTTGCCATCGCCTTCAAAGAAAAGAGCATCGGCATCATTCTGACGGGGATGGGAAGCGACGGCGTCCGGGGGATGATGCGCATCAAGGAGGCGGGAGGGACCACCATCGCTCAGGACGAGAAAACCTGCATTGTTTACGGCATGCCCAAAGTCGCCATCGACAGCGGCTGCATCGATCAGGTACTCCCTCTGGAAAAAATCGGCGGCAGGGTCGTTTCCCTCTTAACCGGCAGGGGTCGGTCAAGGCTGGTTCAAGCGTGAAACCGATCGGGAATCGCTCATGAATATCCAACCCTTTCAAAGCCTCGTCAAAGAAAGGTGCGGTCTCTGTTTCGAGGAGGGAAAGATCGCCATGCTGGCCGATGGCATTCTCACCCGGATGTCGCAGCTTGGAATGGCAATCGATACCGACTATCTGGCCTGCCTCAGGCGGAATGAGACGGAGTTTCACACCCTGGTCAATCTCCTGACCATCAATGAGACCTATTTTTTCCGGGAGCCCGAACATCTGAATCTCCTTGCCGATAAAATCATGCCGGAAATGCTGGCGGGCAAAACACCTGCCGACCCCGTGCGCATTCTATGTGCCGGCTGTGCGACCGGAGAAGAGCCCTATTCGATCATGATGAAGCTCTTCGAGAAATACGGCCCCGGCATCCGGGAGCTTGTCTCCATCACCGGTGTGGATATCGATAGTGTCGCCCTCGGCATGGCGGAGCGGGGGGTATACAGCGGCCTTTCCTTTCGGGGCTTTCCGGATCATCTGCGGCACAAGTACTTCGAGAAGTCTGAAAACGATCATTACCGCGTACGGAATTTCATCAGGGAAAAAATCGGCTTCAGGAAAATGAATCTACTGAACGACCCATTTTCCGATATGCCTGGCAGGCTCGATGCTATTTTTTACCGGAATGTATCCATCTATTTCGACCCCCCGACGCAGCTGCACATCTTTAACCGTCTTGCCGGACTTCTGAGGGAAAACGGTTGGCTCTTTGTAAGCGCTACGGAAACGCTCTCCCACAATCATGGCGTTTTGCCGCTTGTCGAACGCGACGGGATATTCTGCTTTCAGAATAAGGACAAACGCAACGGCGATGACGAGCATAAAAAGGCGATCTCCAGCTCCGCTCCAGCACAGCGCAAGAAGCCGTCACTTGCGCCCTTACCCCCTGTCCCGTCGAAACAAAGGCCCGATCGGCGGCTTTCGAAAGTTCCATCCTTTGAGGAGGCCCTGGCGCTTGCCGAAAACAAACGCTACGGGGAGGCACTCGGCTGCCTCGATACGCTTTTAGAGCAAGACCGCTCCTCCATAAAATCCTATATGCTCAAGGCCGGTGTACTCATCAACATGAAACGGCTCGACGATGCCGAAAGGACCTGCAGACAAGGCATCGAAAGGCAGCGATGGGACTTGGAGGGGCACCTTCTCCTGGGGCTGATTGCCAAATTGAAGGGCGACTCCGAAACGGCGGTGCAAAGATTTAAAGAGGCTGTCTATATCCAGTCGTCCTGCTGGCTTGGGCACTTTTACCTGGCTGAAGTATACGGAATTCGCAAGGAGTCAAAGCAGGCGATTCGGGAGTATGAGATCGCGATCAAACTGCTGAGCAAAGACAGTCCGCCGGACCACGGGCTTACCTTTTTCCCCCTTGCCTTTCGGCCCGAACAGCTAAAGCATCTTTGCCTGCACAATCTAAACAGGTTGAAGAAGTCAACGGGATAGGACCAACCCTATGGCACTGGACATGACACGGTTCTTGGCGCGGTTTGTGGACGAAGCCCGAGATCACATCAGCAAGCTCAACGAAGGTTTGGTGCAGCTTGAGAACCATCCGGAAGATGCCGAAACGATCAACGCGGTATTCCGTTCCGCCCATACCATCAAGGGGTCCTCCCGGATGATGAAGCTTACGGCGATCACCGAAGTCGCCCATAAGCTGGAAGAAGCGCTGGGCGCCCTGAGGGAGAAAAAGATCGGTCATTCCCGGGGCCTTGCGGACATCCTTTTCAAGGGAATCGACTGCATTGCCGGAATGGTCGATAAAGTTTCCGCCGGCGCGCCGTTGGACGAGGACACGAGCGCCCTCTGCGACGAACTGGCCGGCGCCGCAGAAGGGCGGTTTGCGACCGTCGATGCTGCCGCGAAAGAGCCATCCCCCCCGGAGACGGCCCCTCAGGTTCCTCTTGAGGAAATGAAAGGACAAACGGCCGCAGCCGCTGAAACCGCAGGTCCTGAGGCAGCGCATCGGATCGAGCCGATCGATGCGCACCCGCCCGATGATTGCCCCGAAACGGCGGTACCGGAAAAGAAAACAGGGGCATCGGAAAGCATCCGCGTCAATGCAGACAAACTCGATGAGCTGATACGGCTCATGGGGGAGATCGTTTCGCACCAGAACCGGCTGAAGCAGCGCCTCTCGGATATCCGGGAAGCGGAAAAGGCGGCCAAGCGCAATGTCGACATCTCCGCCCGTTTCCAGCAGGGAAACGACTCTTGCGGCGAATTCGGAGAAGAAATCGTCCGGTGCGCGCAGGCGCTCCAGGTAAAGCTCAAGCAGCTTTCCGTCAGTATGCGAGATGACGCCAATATGCAGGAACTTTTGACTTCCGATCTGCAGGAAAAGGCGCTGATGCTCCGTATGGTGCCGCTCTCAACGGTTTTTGATTCGTTGCCCAGGATGGTGCGGGATATGTCGCGCTCGCTCGGCAAGGATGTCGTATTCATGATCGAGGGCGGTGAAATCGGACTGGACAAGAAAATGATCGAAAAAATCGGGGACCCCCTCGTGCACATGCTCAGAAATGCCGTCGATCACGGGGTGGAGAGCCCGGAGGAGAGACGCAAGACCGGCAAGCCGGAAAAGGGAACCATCAGAATTGCCGCAAGCTACGATGCGGGAAGTGTCGTGATCGAATTGAGCGACGACGGGGGCGGCATTCCATTGGGAAAGCTCAGGGAAAAAGCGCTCAAGAAAAACTTGTTCTCAGAAGCAGACCTCGACTCCCTGACGGATGAAGAAACAATCGATCTGATCTTTCTTCCCGGTTTCAGCACCAGCCCCATCATTACCGATATCTCCGGCCGGGGCGTCGGCATGGATGTCGTGAAAAAAAATATCGTCGAGGGGCTGAAAGGATCCATCAAGATCGAAACAAAGCAGGGAAAGGGAACCCGCTTCCTCATGCGCCTGCCCTTGACGCTTGCGGTCATGCGCGTGCTACTGGTCGAAGCCGCCGGAACCGTCTTCGCAATCACGGCCCATTACGTAACCGAGATCATCCGGGTTCCCGAGACGGAGATCATTCATGTGCTCAACAGGAAAGCCATCCGACTTCGGGAGGAGCTCATTCCCGTGGCGCACCTGGAAACGATACTCAAGCTTTCCGTAAAAGGCCCGGCGCGCAGCACAAACCTGTTGATGCTCATCGTCCGGCTGGGGAACGAAAAACTCGGTCTCATCGTGGACGCCCTGCTCGACGAAGAGGACATGGTGATCAAATCTCTGCCTGCTCACATGAAAAACATCCAGCTCGTATCCGGCGTAACCATTTCAGGCAGAAACGAGGTTCTCAATATTCTGCACGTGCCGGGCATCATCAAGGAAGCAGGGGAGATGAGAGAAGCGCGCCTGCCGGAAAAAGCACGCAATGATGCGGCGCAGATTCTGGTTGTGGATGATTCGGTGAATACCCGAGAAATCGAAAAAAGCATCCTCGAGGCGTATGGATACGCGGTCGACCTTGCGGAAGACGGCATGGAGGCGGTGGAAAAAACGCGTGAAAAGCAGTACGACCTCATCATCACGGATGTAGAGATGCCGAGGCTGGACGGCTTCTCGCTCACGGAGCGGTTGAGAAAAGAACATACCTACAACGATACGCCGATCATCATTATGACCTCACGGGAAAAGGAAGAAGACAAAAAGAGGGGCATCCTGGTCGGCGCGAATGCCTACATCATAAAGGGTAGTTTCGACCAGACCAACCTGCTCGAAACGGTTCAGAATCTGATCGGATGACAAGGAGGTCCGCACACCATGGGTTTGCAGAAGACAAAGGTTCTTGTTGTTGACGATGATGCATTCATTCGGGATGTGCTGGCGGATATCCTTCAGGCGGGCGAATATGATGTCTCCACTGCGGAAGACGGGGCGGAGGCCTTCGCCAAATACACGGCCGATCCCGGTATCGGACTCATTGTCTCCGATATGAATATGCCGCAGGTGAGCGGGTTGGAGCTCATCACGAAGCTGCGGGAAAATGGAAGCGATGTGCCGGTCATCATTCTGACCGGCAATAACGAGATCCAACTGGCGATCACCGCCATCAACTGCGGGGCGAATGACTACCTGCTGAAGGATGAAAACATCCAGGAGACGGTGCTCCTCTCCGTCTCCCGGGTGCTGGAAAAATACGAGCTGCGCAGGCAGAACCTCCAGCTTATGGCGGATCTGGCGTCGAAAAACGATCGGCTGGAAAAAGACCGGCTGCTCGCCCAGAATGTCCAGAAAAAGATTCTGCCCCGCGGCCTTTCCTTTGCAGGGGTCGACATCGGAACCTTTTACCGCCCTTCGGACAAGATCGGAGGCGACTTTTTCGACGCCTGGGAAACAGACGCCGGGCTCCATTTCATTATCGGCGA
>QZKK01000173.1 GCA_003599475.1 Desulfobacteraceae bacterium | reverse complement strand
TCTTTTCGAGATTCCGGGCTCTTTCAAAAAGGGGGGTGCCCCCGGGGCTTTCCGCCGCACGCCAGTCGAAAAATCCGCCCAGCCAGGGTCTGGCTTCCAGCAGGATCACCCGGAGCCCCTTGCCGGCTGCGGCCAATGCCGCAGACATCCCGGCCGGTCCGCCTCCGATGATGCAGACATCCGTATTGGGATAGATCTCGTCGTAGCTTCCCTTCATCCGGAATTCCGGGGAAAGCACCCCGATGCCTGCCGCCTTCCGGATCAAACGGATAAAGAAAGGCCAGAGTCGATAGGGCTTGTGCATGAAGCGGTAGTAGAAGCCGGCCGGCATGGCGAAGGAAAACCTGTCCCAAAACCCCAGAAAGTCGGTTTCCGGGCTTCCCAGGATGTTCTGCGGTTCGACCCTCATACCTTGCCGGACAAGGGTCGTTTCGCCGGAGACATTGGGGATGCCGTCGATGGAAAGAAAACTGTTGCTGCACTCTCTGTCCAGGCTGTAAAGCCCACGGGGTCGGTGGTACTTGAGGCTTCTCGAAAAAATGCGGACACCTCCGGCATAAAGCGCGGTGGCAACGGTATCGCCCGCCATACCGATATGGCGTTTGTTCCTGTAGTGGAAGGACACGGGCTCTTCGGGTCGAATCCGAAGCGTTGGGAGCGCAGTCAACCGGCTCATCTCCTTGCCTCCGCTTCGGCCGCCTCGAGATTGGTCAAGGTGTTCCGGCAAACGGTAAACCATGCGCCGCATCCGTCCCTGTGGAACCACCATTCTTTCTGAACACCGGCCGTATTGTTCCGCATGTGGACGTAATCGCACCAGGCTTCGGGGCTCAGCCCCGCTTCCTCGGGCCTCGGCCCCCGCTCTTCCCCGCCGAACCGGAATTCATACCCGTTTCTCTTTCCGCAGATGGGGCAGGTGATGGTCAATGACATGAAAACTCCGATTTTAGATATAGATTTTTGATTTTAGCGTTCAGTGTTCAGTGTTCAGTGTTCAGCCTGGCTGTGCCGTTTCCGGCACTTGATCCAGCAGGAAACGGATGCTGGATGCTGGATCCTGGATGCTGGATGCTGGATGCTGGATCCTGGATGCTGGATGCTGTCTACCGTCCCCCTGACTTCTGACTTCGCGCTCTTCTTTCCCTCTATCCGTCTATCCTTCTTATCTCTCTCCGTCTCTGCTCTATGCCCTTTGCTCTTTGCTCTATGCCGTCTAATCTTCTCATCTTCCCGCTCTTCCGACCTCAGACTTCCGACCTCTGACCTCCGGCCTCCGACCTCTAGTTCCACGGTCCGTAGTTTACCGGCGTCGAGATCTCCCCCATCAACCTGTGCTCCTGAAAACGTTTGAGGGTAAAGGGTCTCAGGATTTCCGGGCATCTTCCCGCGGCCATGAATTCGGCCACGTATTTTCCGGTAACCGCTGCGGATTTGAATCCGAAATAGCCCCAGCCGCAATCCATGTAGCAGCCGGCGATCGGATCGTTTCCATCGATGATGGGGGCCATATCCGGGGTCATGTCCGCAAGGCCTGCCCAGATCCGCATGAACTTTGCGCCTCTTAAGCAGGGGATGAAATCTGCGACCGACTCGGCCTGGTGTTTGATGTAATGGGCCGTGCTCTGGGTTGTAAAGTTCGGCCAGGGGTCCATGTGGGCACCCGTGGCGATCTCGCCTTTCAGGGTCTGGTTGGCGTACGCGTGGTAGGCTCCCGAGGAAACCACATGGTGCAGGAGCGGCTTGAGCGGCTGGGTAACCATGGCCTGGATGGTGAGCACTTCGATGGGAAGGCGGATTCCGAGCATCCGCTGCGACAGGGCCGCCGAGTATCCCCCCGCCGCGATGAGGACCCGGGGAGTAAGGATTTTCCCACGGTCGGTGGTCACGGAAACGATCTTTCCCTTCTCGATTCCGATTGCCTGAGCCTCGGTCTGCTGATGGATATGAACCCCGTTTTTGGCCGCACCTCGGGCCAGACCCCAGACCAGAGCGTCATGCCGCACGATTCCCCCCGGCGGGTGGAACATGCCGCCGAAGATCGGATAGCGGGGCCGATCCGAGATGTCCAGTGCCGGCAAGACCTCCTTGCACTGCTTCGCATCCAACAGGTGAAGCTCCACGCCCAGAAACTGGGCCGACGCCGCGTTCATGCGCATGGCGCTCATGGCGGCCTCCCCGTGGGCCAGATTGAGGTTGCCGCATTTGTAAAACATCAGGTTGAAATCGAGCTCTGCGGTGAGCTCGGGCCAGAGCTTGAGTCCTTCATCATAAAGGAGGAGATTTTCCTCTGTCCGCTGGTTGGCACGGACGATGGCCGTATTTCTACCGGAACCGCCGAAACCGACGTAGCGCTTTTCGATTACGGCGATGTTATGCATCCCATGATTTCGAGCCAGATAGTACGCCGCTGCCAGTCCATGCAGGCCTCCGCCGATGATGACGGCATCGTAGCCGTTCCCGAGGGGCTTATCGACCCAATATCGTTTGAATCTTCCGAACATGGCTTCTCCCGGTTGGAAATGTTCAAAGGGTCACGGGAAGAGGGAACTGAAATGAATGTTTTAATTTCAAATGTAACAAAAATTGTCAATAAATATTTTTAATTTTTTTCATTCTGGAAAAAAACGGCCGTTCGTGAACCCGGTCAAAGTGGTAAGGATTTCTAATTAAAATAATGATTGTAATAACTTAAATTTAAACTTTCAGCTCTATAGGGAATTTGATTCGTTTCAGGTCCAAATGAAATGAATAATATCATTATTGTCCGCAAGCCGATCGATTCACGTAATCTCTGCTGCCCTATGCATGCCCGAAGGCGAAATGATATTGACAAATTCCAAGGTTGAATGATAGGCATACATTCATTGCCGGCTGATTTGATATTTTATGATTCATTTGAGCAGGTGTTCAGGAGTCCAAGGTTCAGAGGTAAGTGGTAAGAGGTAAGAGGTTAAAAGCTGCTCTGGTTTAAAGGTTTTCAACTATTAAATTGAGAATTCTCGACCCTTTACGGGACCGTCCCATATTCGGGGTTTATCAGAAACTATGGATCCGCAACCTTCGTTCACCCTGCTCCAGCTAATTTCGGAGCGCCACGCCGGTCTGACCCCCAAAGCCCGAGCCATCGGAGATTACATCCTGAACAACCCGCGGAAAGTGATGTTTATGACCACCAAGGAGCTGGCTGCGGCCGTTCAGGTGAGTGAAGCCACCGTTGTCCGGTTCGTGGCCCAGCTTGGATATGAAGGCTACAGCGGCTTTCTCCAGGCACTGCGGGACCTGGTGGATCGGGAGCTGACCCTGCTCGACCGGGTCGATCTAGCCGACATGAAGGCACCCGGCAGCGAGCGTTTCCGCCGAGCCATATTTGCGGAAATCGACAACATCAAACAGCTCTATGAAAACATGGATATGGAGACCCTGGACCAGGCCGTAAATCTCATCCACGAAAGCCCGGCCGTTTATGTCATCGGCTCCCGGCTTTCCTATACCCTGGCCTACTATATGGGCTGGTCGCTGACAAAGATCCGGGGAGGCATCCATATCCTCCGGGGCAGCGATACGACCGCAATCGATTGGCTGACCATCGCCCCCGCAGAAAGCCTGACCGTGGTCTTTGCCGTTTCCAGGTATCCCAACGAGCTGATCCGAATCGGCAAGCTGGTCCGTAGATTGGGACGCAAGCTCCTGGTCATCACCGACAGCTCTCTTTGCCCTTTGATTCAGTTCGCCCATCTTTCCCTGATTGCCCCTTCCCGGCACATTCCTCTGATCGGAAGTCCGACAACGCTGGGCTGCCTGATCAACTACCTGATCCTGGAGGTGGCCAGCCGGGACGGGGACAGGCTGAAAAACCACCAGGAGAAGCTGGAACAAATCTACCTGGAAAACGACATCCTGTTCAATCCAAACAGGGATATGCCGGAATCCGGATAATGCGCGTCCCGGGCGGCAGACCTTCTGCGCGACAGGACCGAGAGATTGCGAGGAGCTGATTTGCCATGGATGGAAGCGCACGAGTGGTCGAATTTATCCACCGGAAGAATCGTCGAACACAAAAACCGTCTTGTAATCGTCTCCTCCCAGCCTGAGGCTTGCGGAAAATTCCTTTCCTTTTTTGGATACAAAGCCGTTGATGACCTGGGTTTTGCCCTTGGTCAGAAGATCCTGAACGGCTTTCCGGGGAATCTGCTTGCCGGCAATCGTCTTCCAGATCACAAATCGGCACGCTCCGTCTTCCTGCCGCCAATTCCGGCATCCGAATCCCTTCGGTCCCTCTTCCACCGCCGCACCGCATCGGGGGCAATTTCCAAGTTGGGAGGTCTCCTGCGGCTCCCCTCCATCTTCTGAAGCTTCCTTGGCCGCGGAGACAAACCGGGTCTCCCACCGGCCTTCCTTTTCGTTTCGCTCGAGTTTGAGAGATGCCGAAAACTCCCTCCCCTCCTTGGAACGGAAGGTCATGGCAGGGGTGGCGCCCCCCGAAAGGAGTGTCTTCAGCAACATCGGGTCGATCTTGTTGCCGGCGATTTCCTTCCACACCACGAAGCGGCACCCTCCATCCGGTTCGCGCCAGTTCCGGCATCCGAAACCCTTCTTCCCTTCGATGATCTCCCCCCCGCAGGCCGGGCATTTACCCAGGAAACCCTGCTGGGTCTGCTTTTCTTCGTTCATCTTGAATTCCTCCATTCTTCTATCACGAATTTCCGGATTCGGGAGATAAATCTTCAGCGAAAACTACTGGTGAACCCCTTCATATCCGCCCCCGCTTTTCCTTGCGCTTGAGCACCATGGGAAGGAGGACAACCCCGGCCGTTAGAATCAGGATCGCCAGGGCAATGGGCCGCATGAAGCTATCGATGCCGCCGATCTGGACCGCCCAGGAGAAGTTTTTCTCGGCAAGCGGCCCTAGAAGAAGGGAAAGCAAAAAGGCCGGAACGGAATAGCCGTATCTCGCCAGGAGTGCGCCGAACACACCGAAAATCAACACCAGGGACATGTCGAAAACCATCTCGCGCGAGGCAAAGCCGCCGGCCATGCAGAAGATGGCGATGGTCGGAACCAGAAACCGGTTCGGCACCAGGGTCACAAGCGTGGCGATCCTCGCTACTCCGAGCCCCAGGGGAAGGAGCAGCAGATTGGCGAGCACAAGCGAAAAAAGCACTGCATACGCTTCCGTTGCGTACTGGCCGAAGAAGCTCGGCCCCGGCGTCACCCCGTTGATCATCAGGGCGGCCATGATGACCAGGGTGGTTCCCGACCCTGGAATTCCGAGCGTCACCGTCGGGATCAACGCCCCTCCCGGGACTCCGTTGTTGGAGGCGTCGGAAGCGATGAGCCCCTCGTAGCAGCCGGTGCCGAATTTTTCCGGGGTCTTGCTCCACTGCTTGGCCTGGCCGTAGCTGATCCATGTAGCAATCGCCGCACCGGTGCCCGGGATGATCCCGACGATGATTCCGATCAGACCGCTTCGGATCATGTTCCCCCACGACTTCAATCCCTCCCGCACCCCTTCGAAAATCGCGCCGTATCCCGTGAATTGCTCTACCCCCTTCTCCACCAGAGACTCTTCCCGCACCAGGGAAAAAAGCTCTGCAAACCCGAACACGCCAAGCAATACGGGAATCAGCGGAAACCCCTCGAAAAGCTCATAGAGCCCGAACGGAGCCCGGACAAACCCTTGCTTGAACTCGGTTCCCACGCATGCGACAAGCAGCCCCAGGGCCGAGGAGAAAAGCCCCTTGAGGGTGGATTTTCCGGTAAGAGAACCGACTGCCGTCATGCCGAACACCGCCGTCATGAAAAGCTCGGCAGGGCCGAAATTGAGCGCATAGATGCCGACAATCGGCGTCAGGACCAGGGCGAAGACTGCACCGAGCACCCCCCCGACGGTAGAGGCGATGATGGATACGCCGAAGGCCTGCCCGGCCATTCCCTTCCGGGTCAGGACAAACCCTTCGAGGCAGGTCACCGCGTTGGACGGCGTCCCCGGGATGTTGAGCAGGATGGCCGGGATGGAGCCTGCGGCCTGGCTGCTGCAGTAGCAGGCCATCATGAAAACCAGCGCATCCATGGTCCCCAGGTAAACCGAAAATGGTAGCATCATGGCCAGAAAGTTGGTGTCGTTGAATCCCGGAATCGCACCGACGACGAGCCCGGCCAGCATGCCCAGCGCAAGCCACATGAGGTGGTTCGGCTGTAAGATCAGATTCAGCCCGGCAAAAAAGGCCTCGCCCCCCGGAAATCCCATGTGCGTCCCTTTTATAGGCAGTTTTAAAACATATCAGATCCGGACGAAGCCGAGATCGAGCCGCGGCAGCGAAAGCTGCATCAGCACCACGAGAGCAAGATGAAGAAAGCCCGCGATGGAGACCGCAACGAGGATATCCCGGAGCCAACTCCGTCCGCCCAGCTTCCGGAAAAGAAGGAGCATGAAAAAAAAGTTCGAGAGCGTGAAACCGAGCCGGGAAACTGCCGCAAGATATCCGACGCTCGCCAGGAAAATCAACACGACCCGACCGGTAATGCCCGCCCTGCCCCTCATCAGAGCGGAATCCCCGGCTTCACTTCGAGGAAAGACAAAGCGCGCTGTGACCGCCACCCAGAAGATGCCGAGGGCTGCGGCCACAGCCACCGGCCAGTAAAGGGCGACAGCCGGTGCGCTTCGGACCTGTATGAAAAAAGCCAGGACAAAGACCAGCGCGAGGCCGGGGATCACGGCCTCGCCCAGGTTTATCTTCCGGCGTTCGCGGTTCATGGCGTTTCTCCGCAGGAAATCATCCGTACATCAATTCATCAGGTGCTTGTACTTTTCCCAAATCTCCTGGAACTCTTTGACGAAGGCGTTGCATTCCTCCGGAGTCCAGTAGTCCATGAAGGGGGCCATCCCCTGTTTTTCCGCCATGGCCTTTGTCTCGGGGGTTTCCATGGCCGCTTTGAAGGTGGATACCAGCTTCTTGTAGGCTTCGGGCGCCTTGGCTGCGGTTTCGTGATGGACCATGAAAGCGAAAGGCTCGATCAGGCTGGGGAAGGGCTTCCCGGTGGCCTCGGAAAGGGTGGGGCAATCCCAGATTCCCGGCCAGACTTTCTTTTTCGAAAAGGAGGCCAGAGCCTTGATGAAGTCCTTTTTGGAAGAGGAGGAAAAATAGGGGCCGACGCAGGCGTCCACCTGTTTTCCGGCGAGTGCATCCCGTGCCTTGGCTCCGTCGAAGGCGACGACCTTGGCGTTGATGCCCGTCAGATCGATGAAGATCTTGGCTGCCAGGGTCGAAACCGCCTTGGGATGGGATGTGGAGATGGTAAACGGTTTATCGGTCTTTTTGCCGGCCTCGATGAATTCCTGGATTGTTTTCCAGGGCGCTTCCTTGTGGACGAGAATGAGGTTGGGGTCCGAGATCAGATTGCCGACGAAAGCGATATCCTTCCAGGCCATCTTGGCGTCGCCAACATTGATGTTCATGGCCTGCATGGAAATCGCCGTTGTTATGGTGGTGTATCCGTCCCCCGGCTTGCTCAGGAGTTTTCCGAAACCGATCATGCCCGAGGCCCCAGGCACGTATTCGAACTTCAGCGGCTGTCCCAAAAGCTTTTCCCAGCCGGCGGCCAGCACCCGGCTCGAACGGTCGAACCCGCCTCCGGCAGAGGCCGGGATGATATGGGTGATCGGCTTTTCCGGATACGCGGCCCACCCGTTTGCGGCGGCAAACAGCACCAATATGACGATCGCAGCACACTTCTTCATGACACCCTCCTTTTGATGACATCCGTTCCGGAACCGGCTCAAGCGCCCCTCGACTCCGGAAGACACCTGCTTGTTTGAAACTTCATGTGAATCGCTCGCCACGAAGACACGAAGGAATACCAATAAAATTCATGTTCTTCTTTGAGCCTTCGTGTCTTTGCGGCAAAAGTTTTTTACTCGATCAAGCTGGCCGCAGCCATCCAGCATCCAGCATTTTCACGGGCTCCAGGCGCAGCCGCATACGAGCTCAATATCAGCCAAGCCCGGTTTCATGTCAATCATTATTAAATTTTTCCTTGACAATGACTCGAATCTAATATTTTTTAGTCGTGTCTCATCTTTTTTCGATAGCGGCCGCCTTCATCTGTTGTTTCAGCAGCGAATCGCGAAACGCTGAGTTTGCGTTTTGGACAAAAACCTATCAACCGTAAGGAGGCTCCATGAAAAAACAGGTTCTTCTTCTGCTGGCTGTCTTGCTTTCCCTCTGCCTGGTCCTGCCGGCATCCGCCCAGAAGGCGCGAGTGCTCAAATTCTCAAGCATCCATGAACCGGTCCACGTTTCGGCGGTCACCGCCGACAAGTTCGCTGCGCGTGTAAATCAGATGACAGACGGCGAGCTCGATGTCCAGGTCTATCATTCCCGGCAGTTGGGCGATGCCCTGCAGAACGTGGAAAACGTTCGAAACGGAAGCATCGCGTTCACCTCCGTTTCGATTGCCAACTTAAGCCAGGTGATCCCGGCCATGGACATGTTCTCCCTCCCCTATATCTTTAAAAACGAGGATCACTACTGGTATTGCGTTCAGCATCCGAAGATGGCAAAATTCATGGCGCAGCTTGAACCCAAGGGAATCAAGGTCATCTCCTGGATCACCTCTGGTGCCAGAAGCCTTTTTACCCAGAAACCGGCCAAATCGCCGGCGGAGCTCGCCGGCATGAAAATCCGGGTGATGGCCTCTCCGGTGATGATCAACACCATGAAAGCCCTGGGTGCCAACGGGGTTCCGGTGGCCTGGGGCGAGCTTTACAACGCCCTTCAGACCGGGGTGGTGGATGGGGCAGAGAACAACCCGCCGTCTCTGATTTCCATGAAGTTCTATGAGGTATCTAAATACTTTATTTTGAATGAGCATATGCGGATTCCGGACGTAAACATCGTTTCCACCCGGGTGTTCGACAAACTGAGCAAAGACCAGCAGAATGCCGTCATGCAGGCGGCTCTGGAGGCCACCCATTTCATGAGAGGGGCCTGGTATGTGTCGGAGCAGACGTCGCTGAACCAGCTCAAAGAAAAAATGAGCATCATCGAGCCGGACAAGCAGCCGTTCATGGATGCGGTCTCCGATCTGGTCAAGGCCGAGTCCAAGCGGCTGGGAGTTGAAGATACGGTGAAATGGCTTCTTGAAGCCGGCAAGAAGTTCTAAAGCGGAAGCGGACCGTGGGGGAGACCGCAGGTCTCCCCATTTTTCCATCATTCCCATATTCCTTCATTCCGACTTGTCCTTATGCTGATCATCATCGACCGGTTTCTGGACATCCTCTCTGCTGCCGCCAAGTATGTCATGCTGGTGATGACCGCCTGCATTTTTGCCATCGTCCTGTTTACGGTTTTTTCCAGATACCTTTTCAACTACGTGGCTTCCTGGTCCGAGGAGGTCCCGCGGTACCTCCTGGTCTGGATCGGATTTTTAGGGGCTGCACTGGCGGTCCGGCAAAAGGAACACATCGGATTCGATTACCTCTACAATAAGCTGCCCGATCTGCCCCGCCGGATTCTCGGGCTGCTGCTCAACGTCGGCATCTTTGTCATCGGGCTGATCATGCTGGTCTATGGAATCGATTTCGTCCGGCAGTTCGGCGGCGACTGGATGGAATCGATCCCCTTTAAGAATTACTGGTTCTATGTCTCCTTGCCCGTATCCGGCACCTTCATCATTTTGTATGTGATCCGAGACGAATTGAAACAACTCCTATACCTGTTCGATCGCAAAGGATAGCATGTCAACGACGATCCTTCTGGCCATCGGGATCTTTTTGTTTCTTCTCATGATCAACATGCCGATTTCTTTTGCAATCGGCCTCGGTGCGGTGATTTCAGGCTTGACGCTCTGGGACGTGGACAACACCACCATCGTTCAGCGGATGCTTGCGGCCATCAATTCGTTTCCGCTTCTGGCAGTCATTTTCTTTATCTTTGCCGGCGTCCTGATGGCCCGGGGCGGAGTTTCCGGACGGCTGGTCCGCCTGGCGGAGGTCATCGTGGGCCGCATTCCCGGAGGGCTTGCCCACATCAACATCCTGTCCTCCATGTTTTTCGGCGGTGTTTCCGGATCGGCTGTGGCCGATGTCTCTTCCATCGGCGCCATGCTGATCCCGGCCATGGAAAAGGACGGCTATACAAAACCATACGCCACCGCCGTCACCCTCACGTCGGCCATCATGGGACCCATCATCCCGCCCTCTATCGCCATGATCATCTTTGCCCACGTGGCCGGTTCGGTTTCCATCGCCGGACTCTTTCTGGCCGGCGCCATCCCGGGGGTGCTGATCGGATTCGGGCTTATGGGAGTCGCGTTTGTCCACGCCAAGCTCTACCACGACAGGGTGGTTCCGCCCCTTCCATTGAAAGAAAAACTCCGCCGGGTTGCAGACGGCGTGGCAGGGCTTACCACCATCGTGATCATTCTAGGGGGGATTACCTCCGGTTTCTTTACCGCAACGGAAGCCGGGGCCGTAGCGGCCTTTTATGCGATGATTCTGACCATTGTCTTTTATAAAGCCGTCAAACTGAGCGATCTTCCGGAAATCCTCTACGAGTGCTGCATGATCAACGCGGTAGTGCTTTTTCTGGTGGCGACAAGCTCCGTATTCACCTGGATTCTTACCTACGAGAATTTCCCGGCCTACGTCTCGGAAACCCTGCTGAGCATCACCCAGACAAAATGGATGATTCTGCTCATTCTAAACATCCTGCTCTTGTTTATGGGGATGTTCATCGACCAGACTCCTGCGATCATCATGATGGTGCCCATTTTTCTTCCGCTGGCCGAAAACCTGGGGATTCACACGATTCATCTCGGGATCATCGTCGTCATCAACCTGTCTTTCGGACTGATCACCCCCCCGGTGGGCACCTCGTTGTTTGTGGGGTGTCGAATCGCCAACCTGCCGATTACCGCAGTGATAAAGCCGATGCTCCCTTTTTTACCGATCATGATCGCCGTTCTGCTGCTGGTGACGTACGTGCCGGGCATTATCATGTGGCTTCCTTCCATGTTCGGGTTTGTCTGATGCCTAAAGCGACCGGAACCAATCAATTATAAGTATAAGGATCAAAGAAAGGGGAAAGGACCGTGGAATTCGGCAGACCCAACTCCGTCGAGGAAAAACTTGAAGGATATCGAAAATTCTGGAATCTGGAGGATGTCGGCCGCCCGCTGATCGGTTTCGATGTGGGCGGATTCTTTCCGTTCCAGTGGTTCAGCGCGCTGAGAGAAATCAAGGAAAGCGCCTTCTTGAAACCGGAGCATCTGGTCGTCCAAAAGTACCTCGAAGACTACACCCGGCTCTACAAGCGCTCCTCCAGTGTAAACGACGATCTCATCAAGGGGGTCTCACCCATTCCGGCCGTCCCCTGGATGGAGGCGATGCTCGGATGTCCGGTAGAAATTTCCGGCGACAGCATCTGGGGAAAGGAACGGAATGCCGCCTGGGAGGACTTGGCGGATCTTTCGCTTACGGATGACAACCCGTGGCTTCGAAAGTATCTCGAGTTTTTGGAAGCCCTTGTAAAGAATGCGGCAGGAGAATATCCCGTCAGCCAACCGATTCTCAGGGGAATCAGCGATATGGCGGGAGCCCTGCGGGGAAACAACCAGGCCCTGCTGGATTCCATGGAGTCTCCCGATCGGTTCAAGGATTTGTCCGCCCGCTGCACCGACGCGCTGATCAAGGTCACCCGCAAGCAGTATGAAATCATCCGGCCGTTTCACGGAGGGTATCTCGTCGAGCAGTTCGGCATGTGGGCTCCGGACGTTATCGTCAGACTTCAGGAGGACGTCTCTGCAGTCTATTCTCCCAAAACATACTGCGGGCTGATCCAGGAGTTCGACCGGCAGGTGGCGGCGGCCTTTCCCTGCTGTCTGATCCACCTGCACAACTCCTCTCTGTTTCTGATCGATTACTTTCTGGATATCGAAGAGATCGATGTGTTCCAGATCAACCGCGACCTGGTGGGCATGAGCACGCAGGAGATGATCCCCTATCTTCAGAAAGTGCAAAAGAGGAATCGACGGCTCTTGGTCCGGGGCCCCATGAGCTTCGAGGACCTGCAGATGATGAAAGATTCACTTTCACCGACCGGCCTGATTCTTCAGATCGTTTTAAACAACGCGGATAAGACGGGTGCCTACACCGAATTTATCAATCGGCTCTTCTGACGTCCTCTAATTCTCCGACTGCCCAGCTCAACCCGACCTATAGAGCTTGCCGGGTAATTGCTGGACGGCCTCGCAGGCGGTCTGCAAACGGGTTGACAGATGTCATCTTTCTCGATATCACTCGAATCGATCGAAAAGGCTTTTTTATTTTATATATCATATATACTCCCGGGCTCATTCGGCCGGCGGCATCGGCCAGGCCGCGATCAGGGCTGCGAAATCGTTATCGATGCCGGTCATCGACGGGCCGCCATTCTGATGCAAAAAGAATGCTTCAGGATCTCGGAGAGCAGGCAACCGCAAAGAAGATCGAAACATCCAATCGTGGACATGCTGCGGAGGCAGAGACAATTACGATCTCGGAAGGCGCTTATTCCAACGGATATCGCGGAGAGTCGTGGATAAACTCGGGTAAACACTTAAACTTATTTCAGGAGGTGCAGAATGAGGAAAATCTCAGTTGTCGTACTTGCGATTGCAATGAGTGCAGCCTTGCTGCTTCCCGTGGGTGTACCGGCGGCTGAAAAATATCCGGACCATCCCGTCAAGATCGTGGTCGCCTGGGGGGCCGGATCGAGCCAGGATATCCCGCAGCGGATCGCCGCCGAGGAGGCGAAAAAGCACCTGGAAGTTCCGATCGCTTTCGTCAACACCCCCGGGGCGAGCGGTATGACCGGCACCCGGGAAGTGGTCAAGAATGCCAAGCCCGACGGGCATACGCTCCTATCGTTTGCCGATTCCACCTGGTATCCGATCTATTGCGGAATGACGGATTACAAGATGGATGAGTTCGAGCTTGTCGCCAATCTTTTCAAACAGCCGCTTGTTGCCATCGTGCGAAGCGACGCCCCCTGGAACAGCATGAAGGATCTCGTAAAAACAGCCAAGGAAAAACCGGATACGGTGCGTTGGGCCATGTCGGTGGGGAATCAGAGCCACTTCATCCCCCTCAATATCGAGAAACAGACCGGCGCCAAGTTCAAATTCGTGGCCGTGCCCGGAGGAGACGTACAGCGCCAGGCCGCTCTCCTCGCCGGCAATATCGACGGCCTTCTCGGTTACCCGTCCTCGGTCGATGAATATGTCAAGGCCGGGAAGTTCAAGCTGCTCGGTGTGACTTACGCCCAGAGGCTCAAATCCCATCCGGATCTTCCGACCTTCAAAGAGCAGGGAATCGATGTCGTTTATGAATTCAGAGTCGGTTTGACCGGCCCCAAGGGGATTCCCGAGGATAAGATCAAGATCATCAACGATGCATATGCGAAAGCCCTGAAGGACCCGGCGACCGTCAAGAAACTCGAGGATCTCGGCTTCGATATCGATTTTATGAATGCGGCGGATCTGAAGAGCTGGTTCGGCAAATTTGCCGGCGAGCTCGAAGCGTACGCGAAGGAAGCCTATAAGAAATAGGATGTGACCGGCGCCCCTCGAAAATAAGGAGGGGCGCCGGTCGTCCTGACCGAAAACAAGAGGGCAAGCGCAATGAAAAAGGACCTGGCAATCGGCCTTGTTGCGATTGCGGTCTCCACTGCCTGCGTGATCGACCTGGTCAACATGAAACAGGGCTTCATCATGGAGGATCAGGTCAGCGCGTCTTTTTTCCCCTACATGATGGTCGGATTGCTGGGGGTCCTCGGTGTTCTGCAGGCGATAGGCTCTTCAGCCGAGATTCTGAGGGCACGCAAGGAGGAAAGAAAACCGGAAAAGATCGATTGGGGCAAGCTCAAGAGACGGTATCAGGTTCCTTCCCTGATGTTCATCTTCGTCTCCGTATACATTTTCCTGATTCCCGTTATCGGGTTCTACACGATGACAGTCTTTTTTTTCATCGCTTTGGGCATGCTCCTCGGCGGTCTCTCCATCAGAAACATTCTTAAAGTTGCAGGGGCGACCGCCGGAACCATTCTTTTCATGTATTTCATATTCGAGGTTTCGCTTCAAGTTTATATGCCGACCGGCATTTTCTATTAAGATCCCGGGGAGGGTGCGGTGGAGTTTTACCTTCAGGCGATCGCACACAGCTTTCATGTGCTCACCGATCCCACGGTTCTCATGCTTGTTTTCATCGGTTCGTTTTTCGGCATATTGACAGGATGCATCCCCGGGATTTCCGTTCATACGGCAATCGTCATAACGCTCCCTTTTACGTTCGGAATGACTCCGATTCAGGGGCTCGCGACAATGTGCGGAGTCTACATCGGCGGGATGTCGGGCGGGCTCGTGACCTCGATTCTCCTCGGCATTCCGGGGGAACCGAGTGCCGTCGCCACGGTTTGGGACGGATTTCCGATGCACCGCAAAGGGGAAGGCGGAATGGCGCTCGGAATCGGCATCTGGGCGAGCTTTTGCGGGGGGGTGCTCGGCTGCCTGTCTCTCATGATCGCAGCACCCTTCTTTGCGCCGTACGTGCTGCAGTTCGGTCCCTGGGAAATATTTTCGATTATCATGTTCGGCATGACCATCATCGCATCGATGGGAGGAAAGACGATTCTCAAGGGGCTGATCTCCGGGGTGTTCGGAATGGTCCTCGGGTGTGTCGGAGCCGATCCGATTTTCAACAATCCCCGGCTCACCTTCGGTATGGGCATCCTGATCAGCGGCGTTCCATTCGTCTCGACGATGATCGGCATGTACGCCGTCTCCCAACTGATGCTCGATACGGAAAACACGGGGGCATTCAAGGAGGATAAAGTTCAGGCGGTCATGGCGCCCGGGCCGATGCCCCTTTTCAAATCGATGATCGTTACGGTTTCTAAATGGAAGGAGCTTCTCATCGCCTCCGCAATCGGCATCTTCTTCGGCGCCTTGCCGGGTGCGGGCTCGGCGATTTCAAATATCTTCTCCTACGATCAGATCAAGAAATTTTCGAAAAATCCCGAACGGTTCGGCACCGGGATCGCGGAGGGGATCGTCGCCTCGGAGGCCGCAAACAGCAGCGTGGCCGGAGGAAGCCTCATTCCCACCGTCACGCTCGGAATCCCCGGAAATATGATCGCGGCGATCATGATGGGTGCACTCCTCATTCACGGCATTCAGCCGGGACCGCTTTTCATGAAATCGCAGCAGGAGCTCGCATACGGCCTTTTTACGACGCTTCTTTTCGCAAACATTTCCGTACTCGTCCTTCAGGTCTTCTTCATCAAGTTCGCAACGAAGCTGCTCAATGTATCGAATGCGATCACGATTCCGACGATTTTCGTCTTCTGCGTGATGGGCTCTTATTCGGTAAATTCCATTCTGTTCGAGATGTATCTTGTGGCGATTACGGGTCTGATGGCATACGGAATGGTGAAGGGCGGGATTCCGCTCGCCCCGCTGATCCTCGGGCTTATCCTCGCGCCGATTGCCGAAACGAACTATCGCATCGCTGTCGGGACCGACAGTAACCTTTGGCTTTTCCTGACAAAGCCGATCTCGGGCCTATTTCTCGTGTGTACCGTGCTCTCGATTTTATGGGCGTACTGGCAGGCGAGAAGGCAGACGGCCTTCGCTAGAGAAAGAAGGAAGAGGACAGCGTGATCCGTTCGGAGCTTTCGGGTCTTCCGCTTCGGCTTCGGCGGGCTTCAGGTTTCATGCCCGGGCGGCTGACACATGACGCCCGACACCGACACCCGAAGGAAAAATCGTACTAAGTTCGTGCGAAAGTAACCCTGTCCTTTTCAAATTCCTCGATGATCTCATCTGTCAGTGTCGGACGGATTCTGGGAATAATCTGCTCGATGGTCTGCGTGGTTACCTGGTAATCCTGGTTGCTGTTGAGCTCTTCCTCGAAGGCAAA
>QZKK01000248.1 GCA_003599475.1 Desulfobacteraceae bacterium | reverse complement strand
GGAACCCTCGGCGGCATCTTCGGCGGCATGTTCGGTACCAGCGGACCGGCCTTCGTCGCCTATCTTTCCTATCGGATCAGGAGAAAAGAGATCATGCGCGCATCTCTGATCGGATTGTTTTCGATCGATTATTCGTGGCGCATCTGCCTTTATGCAGGAGCCGGATTGTTGACTCCGGAAACGATCGAGCTCGCCCTTGTCCTCACTCCGGCGCTCGTTTTGGGGACCGTCCTGGGTCACAAGACGCATGCCCGGATCGGTGAAAGACGATTCCATCAAATTGTCGCCGGTCTGCTGCTTTTTTCGGGGGTCTCCCTTCTCGTTTGGTAACCTTTCTTCCTTTTCACTCCCCTGGCGGATCGGATGTTTGAAAGGTCAACTTGAAGAGGTGGAATTGAAATGGGGCCATTTCGAGGTAAAGCCCCTGATCCCGGAGGGTATCGCAGGAGCGCTGAAAGGACAGATTGCTGAACTGATCGGTGAACAGGACGTTTCTGCAATGGGGATAAGGGATATCGAGGGGCACATGACAACGGCCGTGTCGGGGGGCGTAGTTGACCGCCACCAGATGCGAATCTCCATCACCCCGCCAGCCGTAAATGAGAATATCCTTCCAGGCGTCATCTCCCGGCCGGGCGAGCTTGGCTTCGAGCAGCTTCCAGGCGCCGCCGTGAAAATCGGGCGCCTGCAGCTTCTGAAGGAGTCTCTCGTAGAAGCGGCGAATCTGCGGATCGCAGGGCTCATCGGGTCTCCGTGCCAGTTGAACGGGGATTCTGATCTTTCGCCCTTCCAATTGACCCTCGTGAAAAAAGCGCATTCCAGGTGTCGTGTAGCAGATCACGGCCGCGGCCTGATGCCGATCCTTTGAAAACACCTGCGCGGCCCTAAGCTCGTCATGGTTCTCCAGGAAATGGACCGAGCCTGCGAGAAATTCCACATCGGTGCGCAAGTGTTCGCGGACCTCTGCCGTCCCCTGATCGCGAAGCAAATCATAAAGGGTCTTATCGTAGGTAAAATCGAATCCGAGGGACTGCAGTTGACGCTCGAGCCCCCAATAGGCTTCAGCGATAAAGATAAAATCCGGGAACCGTTTCCGCACCCGGTCGATCGCCTCCGTCCAGAACTCGCCGTCGGGGGCCTGCGTATGGGTTGCGTCCACCCGCTCTCCCCAGGTGCGGGCAAACACCTCTTTCAACACCAGCATGGCCATGTCGCACCGGATGCCGTCGCATTGTTCCGCAATCTTCATCAAGCGGTTTTTCATGGCAGTGCACATTCCCCGGTGCCGGTAATTTAGCTGGGCCGTATCGGACCACGCCGGGAAATACGGATCCCGGCCATGGGCGATGATTTTGCTTCCTGAGACCGTCTCGGCCTGGAAAAAATTCTGCGGCTCCCTTTCCAGGGATTCTTCATTGCCCTGCACGTAGTACTCCGGATGGGAAAAGATCCAGGGATGATCGCAGGCCGTGTGATTGGGGACAAAGTCCAGGATCAATCCGATCCCCCGCCGCGCAAGGCGCCGCCGCAGCCCGGCCAAAGCTTTGGGACCCCCCAGCCCGGAAGAAACCTGATAATCCTGCACCGCATAGGGAGAGGACAGGATATCCCGGGATGTGGCGTCGGGCAGGACCGTTTGATACTGCGGCTGAAGAGACGGATATCGTCGGGCGATCGTTTTCCCGAGCTCCCCCGTCTGCCAGACGCCCATCAGCCAGACAAGATCGAAACCGAGGTCGGTGATTTCATCCAGGGCAGAATCCGGGATATCGTCTATGGTGAAAGGTTCTTTTCGGGTCTTCTTTCCGAACTCGTGCACCCAAACGCGCGTATTGATTTCATAGATCAAAGGGTGCCCGGTCCTTCGGATGCGCATCACGGGATTTCCCTTGATATTCGGAGCGAGCGTTCTTTTTGTGGAATTTGGATAATCATCCCGATCCATTTGTATGAATACACATCGTTTCGCCGGATTTGTCAAACTGGATGCGGGACCGGAGGGCCAGTCGCAGGGTTAAGGCGCCTCCCAGCTCAAGGCGTGGATGCGAATCAAAAAAATCGTTGAAATCAAGCTTCATTTTATTGACAAGCCCGCTTGACCTGTGCCATACTCGCTCTCTTCGACTTTTTTTCAAGGAATTGAAAATATTGGAAGTTCGATGACTTGCATTCCATGCCGACGATGCGTGCGGCGTTTGCAGCGGGTTGCAGAGGATCGAGAAGGAGTTTTCATGGCTGAGAAAGCGAAAAAGAGTGGATCCGTGATGGTGGTGGGTGCAGGTATCGCCGGCATGCAGTCCGCTCTGGACTTGGCGGAATCCGGTTACTACGTCTATCTGGTGGAGAAGTCTTCGGCAATCGGCGGGCTGATGTCTCAACTGGACAAGACGTTTCCCACAAACGACTGCGCCATGTGAGTGATCTCACCGAAACTGGTCGAGGTCGGCCGGCATTTAAACATCGAGTTGCTCACAAATACCGAACTGCTGGATTTAAAAGGCGAGCCCGGAAGCTTCACCGCAAAGGTCCGGCAGGCCCCCCGCTTTGTGGATCTTTCCAAGTGCACAAGCTGCGGAGACTGCGCAAAGGTCTGTCCGATCGAGCTTTCAAACGATTACGACGAGGGACTTTCCAAGCGGAAGGCCATCTTTAAGCAATACCCCCAGGCGATTCCCGGGGCTTTCGGGATCAGCAAACGCGGGACCGCCCCCTGCAAGGCGACCTGCCCGGCCCATGTGAGCATCCAGGGGTATATCGCGCTGATCAATGCGGGGAAATACCGGGAAGCGCTCGAGCTTTTCAAGCAGGAGCACCCCTTCCCGGGTATCTGCGGCAGGGTCTGCCATCATCCGTGTGAGGGGATCTGCACCCGAAACGATGTGGACCAGCCTCTGGCGATTCGTGAACTGCACCGGTTTCTTTCCGATTTCGAGCGAGACTCGCAAGACTTCTATATCCCGGAAGTCGCCGAAGCCCGCAAAGAAAAAGTCGCCGTGATCGGGTCCGGACCCGCCGGGCTTACGGCCGCATATTCCCTGGCAAGGCAGGGCTATCCGGTAACCATCTTCGAAAGACTTCCGGTTGCAGGCGGGATGATGGCCGTCGGCATCCCCGAATACCGGCTGCCGAGAGAGATCCTTCAAGACGAAATCGAAGTGATCCGAAAGATGGGGGTCACCATTAAAACCGGGGTGACTTTCGGAAAAGACATCACGCTCGAAAGCCTGAAGAAAGACGGATTTTCCGCTGTCTTTCTCGCGGTCGGCCTCCACGGCGGGCGAAGGCTCGGGGTTGAAAACGAAGACGCGGTCGGTGTTCTTCAAGGGGTCGATTTCCTGCGCGATGCCGCCATGGGCAAAGAGGTCCCAATCGGAAAGGAAGTGCTTGTCATCGGCGGCGGCAATGTGGCAATCGATGTGGCCCTGACCGCGAAGCGGAAAGGGGCTGAAAAGGTCACCCTGATCTGTCTCGAGAAGAGAGACGAGATGCCGGCCTGGCAGCATGAAATCCAGGAGGCCCTCGAAGGCGATATCGAGATCGTAAACAGCTTCGGTCCCAAGGCGTTTTTCATCGATAAAAAAAGGCGCGTTTCAGGAATCGAATTCAAGACCTGTACGGAGGTCTTCGACGCGAATAAACGCTTCAACCCCCAATACGATGAAAACGCATGCCAGTCGTATTTCGGAGATACGATCATCGTGGCCATCGGCCAGAGCGCCAATCTGGAGTTCGCCGAAGGGCAGAAAATTCCCGTGACGCAAAGGGGAGGACTGTCGGCCGATCCCAAGACATTGCAGACGCCGCTCGGATGGGTTTTTGCAGGCGGCGATGTCTTCTACGGCCCCAAATCGGTGGTCGATGCGGTATCCTGCGGAAAGGAAGCCGCCGAAAGCATCCACCGGTACATCAACGGGATGGATCTGCAGGAGGGGAGGGAAAAGAGCTGGGAGTACGAAAAACCGGATACCTCTCTTGAGAAGAAAAAAGCGAGAACGCCGGTCCGCTGCCTCGATCCGAAGGCTCGGGAGTGCAATTTCCTGGAGGTCTCCTTCGGATACGATGAGGCCGAGGCCAAGCGGGAGGCCGATCGGTGCCTCCGCTGCGGCATCTGTTCGGAATGCTACCAGTGCGTGAAGGCTTGCCTTGCAGGGGCTGTCAACCACACCCAGGAGCCGGTGGAAAAAGAGCTTCGGGTGGGATCGGTGATCCTCTCCCAGGGGGCGGACGCCTTCGATCCTGCAAAAATGGAGCCGTTTTATCACTGGAAGAGCAACCCGAATGTCCTGACAAGCCTTGAGTTCGAGCGGATCCTGAGCGCTTCAGGCCCCACGCTGGGCCATCTCGAGCGGCCTTCGGACGGGAAAGACCCCAAAAAGATCGCCTGGCTCCAGTGCGTGGGCTCAAGAGACACCAACCGCTGCGGGAACGGATACTGTTCTTCAGTCTGCTGCATGTACGCGGTCAAGGAGGCCATGATCGCCAAGGAGCACGCCCACGGGAACCTCGACTGCGCCATCTTCAACATGGACATCCGGACCTTCGGCAAAGACTACGAGAAGTACTATCTGCGCGCAAAGGACAAGGAAGGGGTCCGCTTCGTAAAGGCGAGGATCCACACGATCGAAGAGATCCATGAGACAGGCCAGTTGAAACTGCACTGGGTCGATGACGCCGGCACAATACAGGAGGAAGTCTTCGACATGGTGGTCCTTTCGGTCGGCCTCGAGGTCACCGAATCGGGAATCGGGCTTGCAAAGCGGCTGGGGATCGATCTCGGAAAATACAACTTCGCCGTGACCGACCCGTTTTCGCCGGTATCGACCTCGCGGCCCGGCGTTTACACCTGCGGGATCTTCCAGGGGCCGAAGGATATTCCTGCGGCCGTCACCGAAGCCAGTGCGGCGGCAGGGGCTGCCGGGGCGGCTCTTACGGAAGCCAGGCACACCGACACCCGCAAGGCGGTGATCCCGGATGAGATCGATGTGTCCGAAGAAGATCCCAGAATCGGGGTTTTCATCTGCAACTGCGGCATCAATATCGGAGGCATCGTGGATGTGCCGGGGGTAAAGGAGTACGCGGCGTCTCTTCCCAACGTTGTATTTACCGATGAAAACCTCTTTACCTGCAGCCAGGACACGCAGGAAAAGATCAAGCAGAAGATCAAAGAGCACAAGCTGAACCGCCTGGTGGTGGCGGCCTGCACCCCCAAAACCCATGAGGCGATCTTCCAGGAGACGCTGGAAGGGTGCGGATTGAACAAGTATTTGTTCGAGATGGCCAATATCCGGAATCAGAATTCCTGGATCCATTCCAAGGATCCGGAAACCGCCACGCGAAAGGCAAAAGACCTGGTGCGGATGGCGGCCGCCCGGGCCGAAACGCTCTATCCGCTCAAGGAAAGGCTCATTCCGGTAAACAAACAGGCGCTTGTGATCGGCGGCGGCATCGCCGGCATGAACGCAGCCCTCGGTCTGGGGCGGCAGGGGTTCAAGGTTTTTCTGATCGAGAAAGAGCCCGAGCTGGGGGGCATGGCGCGGAAGCTGCACCATACCATCGAAGGAAAAGACATTGCCGGCTACCTTGAAAACCTGATCGGCGAGATCGGATCCGAAAGAAACATCGAGGTCTTGAAAGGCGCCGAAATCGTCGGATTCACCGGATACAAGGGAAACTTCACCACCGAGGTTTCGGTTCCGGGCGAAGACGATCCCCGCACGCTGAATCACGGAATCATCATCGTTGCCACAGGAGCGACCGAATACGTCCCCACCGAGTACGCATACGGGACCGACGACCGGGTGTTGACTCAGGTCGAGCTGGGCGACCGATTGGATAAAAAGGGGGCGTCCGATCTATCGACTGTGGTGATGATCCAGTGCGTGGGGTCTAGAAACGACAAGAATCCGAACTGCTCCAGGATCTGCTGCCAGTCTGCGGTCAAAAACGCACTTGCGATCAAAAAGGTCAATCCGGAGGCCCAGGTCTTTATCCTCAACCGGGACATTCGGACTTACGGGCTGCTGGAAGACTACTACACCGAGGCGCGGGAAAAGGGGGTGATTTTCATCCGCTTCGATTCCCAGGCCCCGCCTGTTGTGGATGCCGGAAACGGAAGCCTGCGGGTGACGGTCAAAGACCACATCCTCCAGCGCGACCTTCAGATCGAAGCAGACCTGGTGGCGCTGAGCGCAGGCGTGGTCGCCCAGGATACCGAAGAGCTTTCCCGCACCATGAAGCTGAACCGGAACGCGGAGGGGTTTTTCATGGAAGCCCATGTGAAGCTCCGGCCGGTCGATATGGGCTCGGAGGGCGTTTTCCTGTGCGGGACCGCGCACGGGCCCAAGCTGATCACGGAAGCGATCGCACAAGCCCAGGCAGCCGTCTCGCGGGCGGCGACTTTCCTTTCCAAGTCGGAGATCCGGCTTTCTGCAATCAACGCAAAGCTCGATTCCGACCACTGCGTGAAATGTCTGACCTGTGTGCGGTCCTGCCCCTTCCAGGTGCCCGCTTTCAACAAGGAAAAGGGGGAGGTCGAAATCGATCAGGCGCTCTGCAGAGGATGCGGGGTTTGTACGGCGGTCTGCCCGCGGGAGGCGATCCGCTTAAGCTTCTATGAAAACGAGCAGCTCATCTGTAAAATCGATGCTCTACTGGCTGAGGAATTATCTTAAATGGCAGAATTCGAACCGAAAATCATCGCTTTTTGTTGTGATTACTGAGGATATTCGGCTGCGGACCTGGCAGGTTCCATGCGACTCGACTATCCGGCAAACGTAAAGATTATCCGGGTTCCCTGCACCGGAAAGGTGGACGTCATCCACCTGCTTACGGCGTTCCAGAAGGGGGCGGACGGCGTCTATGCCGTCGGCTGCCTGGAGGGGAGCTGCCATTACAACGAGGGCAACTTCAGGGCCCGCGAGCGGGTCGAGCATGTCCGGATGATGCTCGAAGAAATCGGTCTTGAGGGGGACCGCGTTCGTATGTATAATCTCTCCTCCGGCGAAGGCCCCACCTTTGCCGCCTATGCAAAAGAGATGACCGAACGCATCCGGGCACTGGGCCCCAATCCATTGAGAGAAAAGCGAGGCAAAAGTTAAAAGAGGAGAAATTATGGGAGAGGAAGCGATCAAACTCGGAGGCAAAAAAAAGAGCATGTTCAAGGACAAGGTGATGGCGCTCCTGCCGGACGGCGGGAACCTGAACCTCTGCCTTACCTGCGGAATGTGTTCGTCCGGATGCCCGGCAACCGGACTGGAGAATATGGACCCCAGAAAATTCCTGCGGATGGCTTCGCTGGGGCTGGATGAGGAGATCTTGAGCTCGAATTGGGCGTGGATGTGCACCATGTGCCAGCGCTGCATCTATGTCTGTCCGATGAAGATCGATATCCCCCAACTGGTTTTCAATGTCCGGAATTCCTGGCCGCGCGAAAAAAGGCCCAAGGGGATTCTCGGCTCCTGCGACATGGCGCTCAGGAATGACACATGCAGCGCGATGGGGACAAACGAGGAGGATTTCCAGTTTGTGGTGGAAGACGTTCTCGAGGAATACCGGGAGTCTCAACCCGAATTTGCGGAGATGGAGGCGCCCGTAAACAAGGAAGGAGCCGAACTCTTCCTGAATCAAAACTCGCGGGAGCCGGTCACCGAACCGGACGAAATGGTGCCGCTCTGGAAGATCCTGCACCAGGTCGGAGCCGACTGGACCTACGGGACCAAAGGGTGGGCAGCGGAAAACTACTGCCTGTTTCTGGCGGACAATGAGGGTTGGGAGCATATCGTACGGACCAAGGTCAAGGCGGTGGAGGAGCTTGGCTGCAAGGTCTGGCTCAATACGGAGTGAGGGCACGAACTCTTTGCAGTCCGGGCCGGACTGAAAAAATTCAACATCCCCTACAACTTCGAGATCAAAAGCATCATTCAATACTATGCCCAGTGGATCCGGGAGGGAAAACTCGAGGTAAGCTCCGACTGGAACAAAGACTTGAAGGTCAAGTTCACGGTTCAGGACCCCTGCCAGCTCGTTCGAAAGAGCTTCGGGGACCCGGTGGCCGAAGACCTTCGATTCGTTGTCAAATCGGTGGTGGGCGAGGAAAACTTCATCGACATGCAGCCGAACCGCTCGAACAACTACTGCTGCGGCGGCGGCGGCGGGTTCCTTCAGTCCGGATACCCGGAACAGCGGAGGGAATACGGGAGGCTCAAGGCCGAGCAGATCCTGGCCACAAAGGCGGATTACTGCATCACGCCGTGCCACAACTGCCACGCCCAGGTCCACGATCTCTCCGATATGCGGGACCATGCATGGAATACGGTCCATCTGTGGACGCTGATCTGCCTTTCCCTGGGCGTGCTGGGGCCCAAAGAGCGCGCGTATCTGGGAGACGATCTCAAGGAAGTGCTCGTGTTCCACCCCGAATCGGAGTAATCTGTCGCACCCGGCGGCGGCACCGATGGAATAGAAACGCCGCAGGGAAACTGGAGGAAAGATGATCGTTGCCAAACGGAAGCCCTTTGAAGAGATCAGAGAGATGCTCAAGGGGTATAAAAGGGTCCTCAACGTCGGTTGCGGAACCTGTGTGTCGGTCTGCCTGGTCGGCGGAGAAAAGGAAGTCACGGTGTTGAACACCGAGCTCGATATGGCCCGGCGCCTCGAAGACGATCCGATCGAACTCGGACAGATCACGGTGGAAAGACAGTGCGACCGGGAGTATCTGGCCCAACTGGACGAGATGGTCGATTCCTACGACGCCCTGATGTCGATGGCCTGCGGTGTGGGGATCCAGTTTCTTGCCGAACGGTTTCCCGGGAAACCGGTCTTTCCGGCGGTAGACACCAGCGGCCTTGCGGTCAATCAGGCGGTCGGATGGTATGAAGAGCGGTGCCGATCCTGCCAGCGCTGTGTTCTCGGCTGGACCGGCGGCATCTGTCCGGTGACCATGTGCGCCAAGGGCCTCTACAACGGCCCCTGCGGGGGGACCAACAAGGGGAGCTGCGAGGTCGATCCCGATCAGCCCTGCGCCTGGTACATGATCTATGATCGGCTTTCGAAACAGGGCCGGCTCGATTGCATCCGAAAGATCCATCCCGTCGAGGAATGGAGGGACCAGGTCCCCCGCACGCTGATCCAGCCGGGGTACAGGAAGCCGGAAAAGAAGAAGATCGATTAGCCGCAAAGGCATTATGACACGAAGCTTACCCAATTTTTGATATGAGTTTAAACTTTTAACCTCTTCTTTGTGCCTTCGTGTCTTGGTGGCTGAAAGGGTAGAAAGAAGGGGTGAGGGAAAGTGCGATGAGCAGCCAAAACGGATTGAAGTCGGGGAGCAATCTCGAAAAAGTTCTAAAAGCCGGGCACTTCGCCTTTACGGGTGAGCTGGGTCCGCCCCGCGGGGCGAGTGCGGATGAGGTCCGGAAGAAAGCCGCCCACCTCAAGGGAATGGTCGATGCGGTCAACATCACCGACAACCAGACCGCCGTCGTCCGGATGTCAAGCTGGGCCGCCAGTCTGCTGTTGATCCAGGAGGGGCTCGAACCCAACTTCCAGATGGTCTGCCGGGACCGCAACCGGCTCGCCATGCAGTCGGACATCCTGGGTGTCTATGCGCACGGCGTGCGGAACATGCTCTGCCTTTCCGGAGACCATCAGAAATTCGGCGACCATCCGCAGGCCAAGGGGGTCTTCGACATCGATTCGATGCAGTTGATCTGCATGGTCAAGCGGATGCGGGACGAGGCCAAGTTTTTATCAGGGGCAGATATCGAGGTGGCCCCCAGGCTTTTTATCGGGGCCGCTGCAAACCCCTTTGCCGACCCGCTCGACTGGCGGGTTCATCGCCTGGCAAAAAAAATCGATGCCGGGGTCGATTTCATCCAGACCCAATGCATTTACAACATGGACCGCTTCCGGGAGTTTATCCGTCAGGCAAACGACATGGGGCTGACCGGGAAAGCCCATATCCTGGCCGGGGTCACTCCGATGAAAAGTGTCGGTATGGCCCGTTACATGAAAAACAACGTCCCCGGAATGGATGTTCCGGAAGCGCTGATCGAACGGCTGCAGGGGGCCGGCAAGGGAAAAGCCGCCGAAGAAGGAATCAAGATCGCCTGCGAGCAGATCGAGGAGTTCAAGCAGATGAAAGGGGTGGCCGGCGTCCACCTGATGGCCATCGAATGGGAGCACCGGGTGCCCGAGATCGCCGAGCGTGCCGGCATGCTGCCGAGACCTGTGGTTGAATAAGAAGGAAAGAGGTAAAGAAGGACAGAAGGAAAGAATAAAAACTGTCCTCTGCCATCACTAGTCTTTAAAACAAAAAGGGAAGGAGATGGCCTCCTTCCCTTTTTTCGTTTTAATTTTCTTGCTTCCCCTATAATCTCAACTTCTCAGTTTCTCATCTTCTGATTTTCTATCCCTCTTTCCCTCTCGCTCTATGCCCTCGCCAACTGCACCGCGCAGACCTTGTACTCGGGAATCCCGCAGACCGGATCGAGCGCGGCGTTCGTCAGTTTGTTCGCGGCGCCTTCGGCGTAATGGAAGGGGACAAAGACCGTTCCGGAAGCCGCCGTGCGAGAGATCTTTACCCGGACCTTGATTTTTCCCCTCCTGGACGAAATCTCGGCCATTTCCCCGTTTCCGAGGCCGTAGGTTCGAGCATCTTCAGGGGAGATTTCGACGAAGCTTTCGGGTGCGGCTTCGTTTAAGTCTTTCGATTTATCGGTCATGGTCCGGGTATGATACTGATACAAAAGGCGCCCGGTAGTCAGGAAAAGCGGATAGTCCTCATCGACAATCTCAGCCGGCGGGATGTACTCTATTGCATGGAACAGCCCCTTTCCCCGGCTGAAGCGGTCCACGTGCAGAATCGGGGTTCCGGGATGTTCGGAGTCGGGGCAAGGCCAGTACAGCCCCTCGGATTCGATCCTGTCGTAGGTGATCCCCGCATAGGAAGGGGTCACGGCTGCGATCTCTTTCAGGATGGCTTCACTGTTTTCGTAATCCATCGGATACCCCATCCGGGAAGCGATATCGCATACGATCTTCCAGTCGTCCCGGGCTTCTCCCGGCGCTTCCACTGCTTTGCGGACCCGCTGTACACGGCGCTCGGTGTTGGAAAAGGTGCCGTCTTTCTCGGCAAAGCAACGCGATGGGAGCACCACATCGGCTTTTAGAGCGGTTTCGGTCAAGAAGATATCCTGGACGACCAGAAATTCGAGGTTTTCCAGGCTTTTTTCCGCATGGTTCAGATCCGGGTCCGAAACCAGCGGATTTTCCCCCACGATATAGATCGCCTTGAGGCTTCCATCGTGGGCTTTGGGAAGCATCTCGGTGACCTTGAGCCCCGGTTTTTCCGGAAGGTCTGAAACCCCCCAGGCCTTGGCCATCTTCTGCCGGGAGGCTGAATCTCCCACGTTCTGATAGCCGGAATAGACGTTGGGAAGCCCGCCCATGTCGCAGGCCCCCTGAACGTTGTTCTGGCCACGAAGGGGGTTCACGCCTCCGCCCGCGATCCCGATGTTCCCGCACAGCATGGCAAGATTTGCCAGCGATTTCACGTTGTCGGTTCCGCTGACATGCTGGGTGATCCCCATGCAGTAGAGGATGCTTGCCGGTTTGGCGCCGGCATAGAGCCGCGCGGCTTCCACAATCTGCTCGGAGGAGATGCCCGTCATCGATTCCACATAGTCCGGGCTGTACTTCTCGACGGCTTCTTTGAGCTGCTCGAAGCCTTCTGTGCGGTTTTTGACAAATTCCGCATCGTAGAGGTTCTCTTCGATGATGACATGCATCATTCCGTTGATCCAGACTACATCGGTTCCCAGGTTTGGACGGAGCCACTCATGGGCAAAGGTCGAGATTTTGATCCTCCTGGGATCGACGACGATCAGCTTGGCGCCTCTCCGGGTCACCGCCCTTTTGGCAAATGTGGAAAGGACCGGATGATTCTCCGTGGTATTGGAACCGGTGATGAGGATGACTTTTGCCTTTTCGATATCGGCGATTGTGTTTGTCATCGCACCGCTTCCGAATGCTGCGGCCAGACCGGCCACCGTGGAGGCATGTCAGAGGCGGGCGCAGTGGTCCACATTGTTGGTTTTGAGCACCGCGCGGGCGAACTTCTGGACGATGTAGTTTTCCTCGTTGGTGACCCGGGCGGACGTCATGACCCCGATGCTGTCCGGCCCATGGCTCGATTGGATTTCTTTCAGCCGGCTTGCCACAAGGTTCAGCGCCTCCTCCCAGGAGGCTTCTTTGAACTTTCCGTTTTCCTTGATCAGCGGTCGTTTCAGCCGGTCCGGAGAGCCGATGAAGTGGTATCCGAAGCGCCCCTTCACACAGAGGCTGCCGTAATTGGGAGCGGTTTCCTCTGCACCGGTTACTTTCATCACCCGGTTGTCATCGACATGGAGGTCCAACTGGCATCCGACTCCGCAGTAACCGCAGGTGGTGCGAACCTTCCGGTTCTGCCAGGGCCGGTATCGATACCGGGCATCCTTTTCCACCAGGGCGCCGACCGGACAGGCCTGTACGCATTCGCCGCAAAATACGCAGTCCGAATCCGCATAGGGGCGGTCTCCAGCCGCAATGATCTTGGTTGCAGCCCCCCTGTATCCGAAGCTGATGGCCTTGTTGACCTGCACTTCGTTGCAGGCCTGGACGCAACGGCCGCACTGGATGCAGCGGGAAAAATCGCGAACGATGAATGGATTGGCAAGCTCCATCGGGTAGCGGTTTTCGGTGGCGGGGAACACATCGCCGGAGACCTGGTATCGATAGGCGAGGTCCTGGAGACGGCAATCCCCCCAGACCGGACAGAGTTCTCCGCTGCCGTCTTCCTGCTGAACCCTGAGCTGAAACTGCGTCCAGTTTTCGCCGTCCGATCCGCGAACCGCACAGTTGTGATTTCCGGATGAAAGCAGCAGTTGGATGAGCATCCTACGGGTCTTGACGACTTTCGCTGACTCGGTATAAACGACCATCCCGTTTGCGGCAGGTGCCGCACACGAGGCCACCAGCGTTCTTGCGCGCTCCACTTCGACGATGCAGATGCGGCATGCGCCCGTAGGCGTGGTTCCTTTCAGATGACAGAGCGTGGGGATATCGATGCTGTTCCGCCGCGCAACCTCCAAAATGGTCTCCCCCGGCTCGAAGGAAAATTCATTACCGTTGATTGTGATTTTGTTCACTGCGGTCATGACAAGATGCTCTCCTTGGATTCATGGACTGGAAACTGCAGTCGATTGCCGAAATCAAAAGACAAAAGAGTTCTATTTATCGAAAATTACAGGAAATGTCAAACTAAAATCGGCCAAAACAGGACCAGAAGACGGGCGTTCACCTTCCCTTCTGACAGGGAGAGTCGGACTTGAGGTGATTGTGACGATTTCAGTCGTTCTTGAAAAGGATGAAGAATAAGCGTACTTAAGATGAATCGTAATCTTTGGCGGCTGAGCTTTTATTGAACTGCATGAAGTTGATCTACAGATATTCATCCAAAAGAAGGAGAATAGAAACCATGGCGGAAAAAAAGCGGGTCAAACGAGTGCTGACGCTGCTGGGCAGCCCCCGTAAGAAGGGAAACAGCGCGTCTCTGGCTTCGGCCGCGACCAGGGGCGCAGAAAGCGCCGGAGCGGAAGTGGAGACGGTTTATCTCAACGGTCTGAAGATTTCCGCCTGCCAAGGCTGCGGCTCCTGCCGCAAAGCCGGGCGCCCCGGCTGCGTCCAGGATGACGACATGCAGGTCCTCTATCCCAAGATCGCTGCGGCTGACGGCTTCATCATTGCCAGCCCGGTCTATTGGTTTACCATGTCGGCCCAGACCAAGCTTTTCATGGACCGCTGGTACATGTTCGGAGCCGACGGGTACCGGGCTTTGGGAGGCAAGCGGGCGGCGGTCGTCATGAGTTACGGCGACGAGGATCCCTTTATGTCCGGCTGCGTCAATGCCCTGAGAAGTTTTCAGGATGCCTTCCGGTTCGTGGGAATCGAACTTGCCGGGTTCGTTTACGGCACCGGGGATAAGCCCGGGGACCTGGCCGAAGACGCCCGGTTGCAGGTCAAGGCCGAAGATCTGGGCCGGCGGCTGATCGAAGGCGACCCGGAGTGAGGCGGGGAAGACCTGATCACTCATCGGTTTCCGCTGGACCAGGCACGGGAGGCATACCGGATTTTTCAGCAGGGGCAGACGGGCAAAGTGGTGTTTGTCTGGGAATGATCGGGGACAGCCGAGGAACTGTCGAAGCAGATCCTTGAAAGTGTCTATCGTTTGATGAAAGAGGTCTCGGTGGGGCCCACCCCGGCCTCTTGATACACTGCCTCCCCCTCTTTCGCCCAGATGAAATGGGGAACATTTGCGGGCGCGATGTACACTGCACCTTCCGGAACGGCGACGACCTCGCTTTGATTGAAATTTTCGTCGAATCCGACGTAGATTGTGCCTTTCAGCACCGTGGTATTGCGCTCATCCGGATGCGTGTGCGGAGGAATAACCGCATCTGGAAGAAGCTTGACCCGGAAAATGTAGACTCCCGGCTTCTGATCCGCCCCCAGCACCCATGCCCCTTGTACCTTCGGCAGATTTGGCGGGCTCACCCAGCGAAGAGTATCCGGGAAAATGGGTGCGGGTGCACCGCTCTGTGCAAACGAAAATCCTGCGAAGGCGCCCGCTGAAACGAGAATGAATGCAATGAGCTTTTTCATCGTGTTCCTCCAACTGAAAACGAAAATACCGACATGGATGCCTCACCGCTTAAAATGCCACAACTCTTATTCTATTGCGAACTCCCAACCCATTTCAATCGCCAACCAATGGGGAAGAAGCATTTGAGACCGGGAGAAATCCAGGCCTTCGTTTTCGATATGAACCCTTATTTTCTTTGAAAATGCACTAGTCGCCTTCAAAACGGACGAGAGCACCACCGGAGCGCCTTCTGTAGACTCCGGATCGTTGGCCGAGCGGCAGGAAAGAGGATTCGAAAGCACAAAATGCGTTCGACACACCATCGGCCTCACGGGATAAGCACGGCATGCGCCGTTTACCAGCAGAGGGCAGCAATGTTGATAGCCTGAAAAATCCGTATGTTCTACGATCACGGCCGGCGGATGCCGGCCCGGCCTGGAATTGTCCCACTCATGCCATTGCTGCGTCCGCATCCGAAGGCCCTCTATCTGGTCTGCAGGCAGTTCACGCCTGATATATTGCGCCAGGGTATGGGCCTCTGCAATGTTGATAAGAATATGAAAACGGCAACAGTGCCAACAGCTCAGTTTACAGCTTGGAATGATGCCCTCTTCGCTGCGCAGCCGATCCAGTCCGCATGCAGTCGCTTCATCCACCGAACCGTACACGCCTTTGACGAAGTTCTCTGTGGGGGTAACCGGCATATCGGCTCCGAATTCTAGAGAGGCGATACTGAAACCGGTGTTTTCAACCGAATTCATCGATAGGTCCGTCCTTTAGGGCAAATTGTGATTCATCGAGCCGGATGATAGCATCTTGGGGGAAAGAAAGGAAACACCTTCGCGAAACACCTCGGTAAAAAGAATTTAAACAATTCGCTTGCTTTTGGCCCGGATTGGCTTATTATGTATGGTATTCAACACGGCCCCGACATCGGTGATGGATGGGGCGATTTTTTCTGTAGGAAATTTCTGCACGCAATGAAGCATCCTCCAGATTTAAATTTTGAATAAATCTTAAGAAAGGAGGATGTTATCATGACCAATGGAACTGTAAAATGGTTTAACGACCAAAAAGGTTTCGGTTTCATCGCACAGGAAAACGGACCGGATGTGTTTGTGCATCATTCAGGGATCAACGCAAGCGGTTTTAAAAGCCTGAGCGAAGGCGACCAGGTGTCTTTTGACGTCGAGCAAGGCAAAAAGGGTCTAGCCGCCGTCAACGTCACTGTCAGATAAGGCTCTGCATTTGCCGAAATGGGGCACCCGCTCTAAAAGAGTAGGTGCCCCTGCAAACGCCCGCAGCGAAATCCCCAAAACAATCAATCCTCCCTTAGAAGACGGATAACTGTCCGCTCGACAAACATAAAGGCCTTGCCCGGATCTTA
>QZKK01000149.1 GCA_003599475.1 Desulfobacteraceae bacterium | reverse complement strand
GATTTGGAGCTTGGAATTTGTGATTTCTCCCTTTACCCTCTACCGTTCTTCCCTATGACAACTAAACTTCTAATCTTCTAATCTTCTGATCTTCTCAACTTCTTGCTCTTCCCGCCATCTGACTTCCGCCTTCCGACTTCTGACCTCCGGTTTCTCAGCAGCTCCTTCACTTTCTCCACAGCCGCCTCCGGGGTGGATGCGAAATGCAGCAGCCCACAATCGGCATAGGGCTTGAATGCACCTCCCGGGTTAAAGTCTAAAAGGACGACCGGTCTGCCGGATTTCAGGGCCAGGGCGATTTCCGAAAGCGTTCCGGCGCCTCCGGTGCAGGCAACGACCACATCGCTTGAAAGGACGTTGATCGCATTCCTTGCGATTCCCAGCCCGGTCCGGATCGGAATGTCGATAAATTCGGATGCTTCCTCGCATGTTTCCTGCGGCAGGATACCGACTGTGATGCCTCCGTTTTCCCTGGCGCCTCTTGCGGAAGCATGCATGATGCCTATCCTTCTTCCGCCGTTTAGAAGAATCCATCCCTCTTTTGCGATGAGCGCGCCCAGACGGTAGGCTGCTTCCGTTTCCTGCCGGGAGGAGATGCCTCCCCCCATGACGCCGATAATCGGAGATCGCTTCATCTTTTTTTTCAGTCTTTTCTGCCGTGCCTTTCGAAATGTTTGCCGGCCTGGTACATGAAAGTTCGGATGGCGGCTTCCCGGCCGGGCTGGTAACTTCCGTCATACGGGGTGTCGAGATAGGGGATTTGAAGATCGCTCATCATCGGTTTGACGATTGCCGAAGTGATGGTGCTGGGCATGCAGGTAAACGGATACACATTGATGACGCCATTAAACCCTTCCTCGATGTACTGCAGAATGCCCGAGATGCTCAGGCAGGCCTCCGTTCCCGCATCGAAGCAGTAGCAATCGGATTTCTTGAGCATTCGTTCGAGCCGTCCGATTCGATGGTCCTGCTGGATGTCGATCCGTTTCCTTGCTTTGGTATAAAACTGTTTCTGCCTCATCTGTTGGTAAAAGAGATCGGTTCCGAAACGGAGGATCTTTCGAAGATTCGTCGTTATCGAATCGGTCCGGAACTGCTTGAGGCTTAACCGCATGGCGATCTTGGCTTCCCTCAGCCGTTCGTAGCTGGTGTAATTGACCCATTCGCTGAGGGATGCATTGATGACTTCCGCCCCGAAGTTTTCCAACTGGCGAATGAGGTCCTGATTCGCTGAGGTATGTGTTCTGAGGTAAATTTCGCCCACGATTCCGATCCGGGGCTTGCGAGGGATGCGGGTGTCGATGATCTTCATTCCCTCGTCGATGATCTGTTCGACCCGTTCAAGAATCTTTTCAAAACGGTTTCCTGCCCCGTACGCCTGGAAAGCATCCTCCATGCGGTGCATAGCTTTCTCGATGAATGCATCTGCGCTCCCTTTCGTTTTCTCGTAGGGGCGTATCCTCCAAAGCAGTCTTTCGAGGATATCGGTGACTACTACAGATACAAAGCAGGTTTTTCTGAGGGCCCCGACCGATTCCGGTTCGATGATCCCCTCCAGGGAATAGCCGTCCGATGTGGTCAGCGATCCGATTTTTACCCTCTTCAGTTCGGGGAAAGAATCCAGCACGATTCTCTGGTATTTGTTGTACATGCCGAACCGGCAAGGCCCTTCCGCTTCCGGCATGAAGTAAATGTATTTTTCCGGATCGAATTCATCCTGAAGCTTTTCCTTTTCGTTCTTGAAGAAATGGAGGACATCGCCGGTTGTGATTTGGCACGGGAAGCATTCTTTTCCGGAAGTATATTCTTTTCCAAGATCGAGGCCCTGATAGGTATCGAGGACGATGCTTCGGATACCGAGCCCGCGAAAGGAGGCCGCGATAAGATGAGAGCCGATTCGGCTCATCTCGGGAATCAGAAAGGTCTTACCCGTATTGCTGAGTCGAAACCGGCCCAGGTTTTCATTCAAACTCTGGAAATTGATCACTTTTAGGGAACCCGCATCAGCCATGCTGCACTCCGAAAGATTCGTTCAGCTTCACAGACTCCGAAAATATCAAATGTGGAGTTTTTTACTTTCCACGCCGGACATTCTTTTCCTGGAATCGGACATCGTACATTCTGTATTGGGCATTTTCATACCGCTTTGAGCGTCGTTTGTATCTGCGAAGCCTCCTGCTTCTTGATGGAATTGACGACCACGTTTCGAAACGCCTCGAGCCGCGTCATGACTCCGGCGACAGCACTGTGTTCGTCCAACTCCAGGATCAAATAGGGTTTCTCTCCCATGATATGCTTGTAGAAGTGCTCGATGAAAGAATCTGCACCGCATGAGAAATTCGTCAGATGCATTCCATAGAAGTTCGGCATGCTCGTAATGCATTTGGCCGCTCTCAGTATCTGGGCACCCAATCCCCAATACATCGATGGGAAGTCGGAAAGATCGATAAACGAAACATCGATAAAGTCCATGGGGAGTGCCGAGACTCCGATTTTAGCCAGGTTTTGCCCCAACCGGAGGTTGAGCCGCTCATCATACAGATTGTACGGGCGGCCGGTTACGATCACCAACGGCTCGGAGACCGGATGCTCCGAGAGGATCCTGCGCCCCTGCTCCCGGAGCTCGGTCATAAACCGGTCCTGTTTTTCCAGCCCGTATCGAAGTGCGGAATGAATGGCTTTTTTCCGCACCCTGAGCGGCTTCGAGAGCTGTTCTGAGAGTTCCTGCGTCAGAGTATCGATATCGTATTTCAGGTGAATGACCGGTGCAAGCAGGTTTGAGCGATCGAGATTCAAAGCGGCTCGAAGCATGAAGGAGTTGCTCTGGACAAGCGGGCAGTAGAATCCCCTTTCCGAGCGAGACGGTGTGGGCATATCGATGAGCGTGGGTAAAAAGAGAAACCTTGTCTTTCCCAGGATTTCCCTGGCATGACCGTGCGATACCTTAATCGGATAACAGGTCTCTGCAACGGCTGCTTCGATACCGTTCTTCGAAATTTTTTGATTGGTCGGCGGGGTCAGCACCAGGCGGAAGCCGAGCCGGTCGAAAAAGTGGGCGAACATGACACTGGTATGAATTCCATAAAGGGTCCGCAGCATCCCGACGGTCGGGCGGCCGTCTTTTTCGATCATCGGCGCATCCCCGGCAGTTTCACAGACTCCTTCCACATGCCCACGCCAGATCCTGTCCCTGAGCTCGAAAAAATTCAGCTTTCTGGAGGATTCGCCCCCTGCCGATTCGTAACGGCCGCATTCGCCTCCCCAGATGCTCCTGTGACCGTCGAAATCATAGATCTTCAGTTTGCATTGGTTCTGGCATTGCGGATCCGCGCGGCACACCTTCTCGGTATAATTCATCCGGTCCGCTACGGCACTTGCGAGGCCCCGGAATCGGCTTTGCGCAGATTCGTTCTGCTCCATCATCTCCTGAACGCTGACCGCCGCCCCATAGGCACCCAGCACCTCCCGGTGGCGGGGAACGATCACGCCCCGGCCCAGGACGTTTTCGAATGCCGCAACAACCGCCTTATTGAGCGAAGGACCGCCCAGAAACATGATACGCTTACCGATCTTTCTTTTTCCTACGACACGGTTCAGGTAGTTGTGAACAATGGCATAGCATAATCCGGCAATCAGATCGGTCTTTGAAACTCCCTTCTGATGGTAGGAGACCAGGTCGGACTCCATGAATACGGTGCACCGTTCGGCCAGCTTGACGGGGGACTCGGAGGAGAGGGCGATATTTTGGAACTCTTCGACGATGTTGATTCCGTACTTGTTGGCCAGCTCATGGAGAAAGCTTCCCGTGCCAGCGGCACAGACCTTATTCATGTCGAAGTCGAGCGGATAGGTGCGTGCGATATGGATGTATTTGGAATCCTGTCCGCCGATCTCGAATATCGTGTCTACGGACGGATCGATTTCCACCGCCCCCCTGGCATGTGCGGTGATTTCATCGATGATGAGATCCGTATCCAGAAATTCGCCCACCACGTTTCTACCGGAACCGGTCGTGGCCGCACCTGCGATGCGGATACGGTCTCCGATCTCGTCCTGTAGGGTTTTTAACAGCTTCTGAGTGGTTTCAATCGGTTTGCCCTGGGTTGGAACGTAGCACTTGTGGATGATTTCACCGCCCTCGTCGATGAGCGTGTATTTTGTGGTCGTCGAACCGATATCGATTCCAAGGTATGCGGTGCCGGGGGATGCGAAGGGTTTTCTCTGGACGGCGGTTTCTTCGGGGAAATCGGTTTTCTTCAAGACAAGCTTGGATGCGGTCGGCACAGGGCCATGGGTCTCCTTGGCATTTACGATGTCCTTTGCCGAGCAAGAGCCTCTGTGCCCGGCTTCCAGAGCCTGTATGGCAACCCCCAGGGCTCCGAGTGAGGTGCTGTGCGGGGGTACGATGAGCTCCGGCACGTATTGGCGGAATGCTCTTACCTGAATGGCGTTCAAGGAAAGACCCCCGATCAGAACGATGGGAGGTTCCAACTTTCGATTGGAAACGATGGTGCTCATGTAGTTTCTTGCGTTTCCGACATGAAGGCCGTGGATGATGTCTTCGAGCTGCTCTCCCTTGTTCTGCAGGTGGATCATGTCCGATTTGGTAAAGACCGTGCAGCGGCATGCGACGCTTGCAGGCCTTCTGCTTCGAAGCCCCAGGGCGATGAATTCGGACAGGATCTCGTCGATCTTGTCGGGGTTCGTATCCGCTTGCGACGAGTAGAGGGAGGTTGCCAATCGCTGGGCTTGTTGATCGATGAAGGAACCCGTTCCGGCGGCACAGGGGCCGTTTGTATTAAAATATGCGAGCTCCCAGCCTCCCGGATAATGGTTGACCTGAAAAAGGGCGGTGTCCTGTCCTCCCATGCTGAATATGGTTCTCGCATCCGGCTGCACATAAAGAGCGCCGATGACCTGGCTGATGGTTTCGAATTCATAGAAGGCATCAAGCTTTTCGCTCAGAGTCTTCCCATGGTTTCCGGTAAAGGCGACGGATTCGATCCTTCCTCCGAATCGTTTGAAAAGATCGTCCAGCAGCATTGCCGCACGTTCTTCGGTCTTTCCGAAATGCCGCAAGTAAGGAGACTCGAAAATAAAATTTCTCTTTTTGTCGATCACCGCACAATTGATGCTGACCGAGCCCGCATCGATTCCGACGTAAAGAGGTTCAGACGATTCAAGCGAAATTCTTCTCTCTTCTGCCATTTTATCATCCGTCCGCTGGGTTGATCCGATTCGATCGGACTCGACCGACCGATTTCCCTCACACGTTCCTGCCGGCTCCGGTGGGAAGGAGGTGGAGATGCGGAATTGTAATTCGTTCGTGTCCTGTTTGCAAGATGGTTGTTGACAACAGATGGGTGTTGAACCGCTCTAGCGAGCGCCATTCGGCCCGAGCTCATGGCCGAGGGCATTCCCCGGCAGCGCTTGTCGGAGTGAAGCGGAGATCCCGCTTTCCGGGGCCGCGGGATTTCGCGAGCGAATCAAAATTTGACGGAAGTCCTTACGGAGGGAGATTCCCTGCAGCTCTCTGCAGGGGATCTTCAATCGCGTGAAATAAAGACCCTTGAACGTTCAAATTGAGGGAATTTCAGGTATTTTTGGCAAAAATCTTTCTCAACGGCCGCATGACAGCCAAGAGAAAGGAAAAGATTCCGCCCAGCAGCAGAAAGCCTTTCTGATAAAACCATAGATCCTTTCTGATTTCCGATGCTTCCGGAAAGAGAACCACCAGATAGTGAGAGGCGACAGGAAGCATTACGATACCAAATACAAGGTTGATCGTCTGCAGGGTCAAACTTGTTTTAAAAAAAGAAGTAAGAAAGTAGATTGTTTGATGAATGAATCGAAGCCTTTTCAAAGAAGCGGGAATATTTTCCATCCTGCGGACAAGCGCCACCGCCTCCACATGACATTCTTTGAACCGACCCACCTCCTCGGCCTCGATGGCTTCCCTGATCTGGCGGATTTCGTTTTTGATCTTCCGCAGTTTTTCACGAAGACCGATGGTCAGCATCGGATAGGGGAAGCGCTGAATATAATCGGTGTACTGTGTGCACTGCCTGTCCGCACCGGCAATCTTTCCAGCGATATCCTTCTTCCACTCCGTGATTTCGTTGAGGCAGCGATAAAGGATCGCATTGGATAGCCGAACGATGTCCAGGTATCCGAAATAACTGTCGGTAGGCCCCGAGCGCTTGATTTGGCTCCACATGGACTGGATTTCGGAATCGATCGATTCCTCCTCGTCCAAGAGCAGTTTGATGCGTTCGATTTCTGCTTCCGCTCTCGGAAGATGGTGTGCCGCCTTTTCCTTCATCTGTTCGAACATCCGAAGCAGCCTCAGATCGACGGTGCTTCGGTATCCGTCGAGGTCGGGATCGATGAGCGCTTTGACAAAATACTCTTTCTGCTCCTGAATCAGTTTGGTCAGTTCAGCGATTGCCCGTTTATGGTCGCCCCGCTGAAACCGATACCGAATGCGCTGGTATCTGGCATCCGAACAGGAAGGCAGGATGCGAAGGATTTCCTCTGTCTTCTGCTCCGCTCCCGTGAAATTCCCCCTGATTTCAAGCAACCTCGAAAGCAGAAAGAGAATCAGAATACGCTGCGGCTTTGTTTTAGTGTAAGTCATCGCCCGCTCGAAGCTGTACTCTGCCTTGCTGAATAGATTCTGTTCAAGATAGAGAAATGCCGTTGCACAAAAAACCCTGTAGTCTTGAGGGTATTCGAGCATCAGGCCGTTCAGCAGGCTTTCCGCCTTGCTCAAATGGGAAGTTCGAATCAAATCGAGGGCAAGCCAGATCTGGCCTCCTTTGTCTCCACCGAAATATTCGGTTTTAAAATCCTCCCAGTTTTCAGAGAAGTAACCCCAGATGTTTCGGAAAAAACGGAGCTGAACGATCGATTTCAACTCGAAAAACGCCGGAAGCGCAAGATTTCGGGTGTCTTCGATCTGTTTCTCAGGGTCTCCCTTTAAGTTTTGATCTGTCGATTGGACGGCGGATTGGCGGAGAGCGGATTGCGGGTCCAACAAATAAGAAAGAAAAATACGGTTGATCGATTGAAAAGAAAAGTATCCAAGCCGCTGAAGGACCTGGGTGAGATTCTCATACATTTTGGAAGGACAATCCGCAGCCGTGTGACTTCGACTGCTGCAGTAGAAACACTGCGGGTTCCGGCCCTGTGCCAGGGTGGACCGGTATATGAAGAGGGGGTCTTCAACCGAAGAATCCACGGCATCGTTTAGGGCAAGCCGGTATAAAGGCCGGGGACGTTCATAATCAAAAGCTGGAATCGTCGCCACCGTATTTTTATCCTTGATGAGACGAAGCGCCGAAGAAGAGATATGGATGCAGCCGGGTGTGACCTCCTCCCATTTGATTTCGAAGGCATCCAGCACGAGCCGGTCCGCCCTGAAGTACGGACCGGAATCGATCAGCACCTGCAGGGGAAGCAGAGGGCCGGATGATCTTTCGAGTTTTGTGAAGGCCTCCAGGATATCTCTTGAAAGATCGATTGCCGCCGTAATTTCTTTGACGATCCATACGGCCCCTCTTTCGTACGGGAAGCATGCAGCGATGCTTCGGTCCGGAGAATCCTTGAAAGCGGAGAGGGTCCGATGGAAGGTTTCGTTGAATCCGGGTTCTGCAAGATTCAACAGAGGGATCAAGAAAATCAAGAGGGTGTTGGTCGGGTCGAAGTGAACGTTTTTATCCCAGCGCAATCTGTAAAGAGTCAGCTCTTCCAAATCCTTGGCGCGCGCCCCGGCTTCAAGAGGTTCGTACCGAACGGTCGAGAGTACTTTCGCTTCCTTCCAGACGTGCTGCGAAACGACGATTTCGTCCTTTGCCGCCAGAGGTACGATTTTTGCGGCCAGGTTGACTACGCTTCCGAAGATGTCATGCTCCTCGATGATGCCGTCGCCGAAGTGAATTCCGATTCGGACAAAGATGCTGGAATCCGGAGCCTGCGTCCGGTTGGCATTGTGGAATCTCTGCTGGATCTTGATTGCCGCTTTAACCGCCTCGACAGGATCTGAAAAATAAGCCATGAGCGAATCGCCCACGGTTTTGATCACAATGCCGCCATGCTCTACGATCGGCCGGGATGCGATTTCCTGATGACGCTGGAGCATCTTTCTTCCGGCGACATCTCCTTCCTCCTTGAAATACCGGGTCGATCCGACGATATCCGTAAAAAGGACTGCGATCTTCCGAATGGAATCCATTGGATATGCCTCGATTGGAGGCGAAGGTGATATCGAAGAATCTGTTTTCAAACCGGTGATCGGGTCCATGGCTGTCCTAAAGATCGGGCGGTTCGCATATAAACTTGAGCTTCAGAACCGGAAGGACTGAATCCCGCTCAGGATTTCACGTAAACACCTTTTGCAGCACTCTTTATTTTCCCCTCTTTTTTGAGCTTATAGATCACGTTGTGTATTTTCTTGGTGTCGTATCCCGTCTTGCTTCTCAAGGCACTCATGTCGACGCCTTTTCTGGAGCGGCTGATGATCTGAAAGACGGTTTCACTTGCAGTTTGACCCTTTGGGGCTTCGGCTCCGGTTCCGGCGTCCTCCGCAGGTTCCGCTGCTTCCCGGGAAGTTTTTCCGTATTCTTCGGACTTCTTTTCTTCTGCGGATTGGGATTTGGCCAAGGCATCCACCCTTTCAGCGGCCGATTCGAATCCCTTCGCAAGAGTCTTCATTCCTTCGGAGAGAATCCTCAAAAATTTTTCGATATCTTTCATACTCTGTGCTCCTTTATTACTAGACTTATCATACCAATATAACTCCCATTTTCTATTTGTAAAGTAAATCAAGTATTTGGAACAAGCCAAACGCGCACGCATCGGTAAGTCGCATCATCGTCAGCCGAAAAGCAGGAAGCCATGAAGAGAAACCGATCGCTATCGCCGGGTATTGGCAGGCGACGGTCTTTCATGGTAACTTCCTTATCCGCACTTGCGGGCGTTCATGCTTTCAGAAAGGAGCCGCGCATGACCTCAAAAGGCCTGCTCATGGTCTTTACCGGAACGGGGAAAGGAAAAACCACCGCAGCTCTGGGTCTTGCCCTTCGTGCCATGGGTCACGGCTTTCGAGTCTGCGTGGTCCAATTCATCAAGGGATCCTGGAAGTACGGGGAGCTTGATTCGGTTCGACGGTTTTCGGACCTCATGGATTTTCATGTTGCAGGGAGGGGCTTTACCCGCAAATCGGAAGATTTGGAAGAGGACCGGACAGCCGCTCGGGAGGGTTGGCGGCTTGCTTCGGAGGCCATCGCATCGGGGAAGTACCACACGGTCATTCTAGACGAACTGACGTATCCGATCCACTTGAAGATGCTTGATGAGAAGGAGGTCGTCGACAGGCTGATGAGTCGACCTCCGGGACTGCACATCGTCGTTACCGGGCGTAACGCCCCTTCTGCGCTGTTGGCTGCTGCCGATCTGATCACCGACATGCAGGCTGTCAAACACCCCTACGCAAAGGGGGTGAAAGCGCAAAAAGGGGTTGAATTCTAGTCCAATCCCCTGTTCATGGATCCCTTATTCCGGGCTCCACCAGAAATCGTTTTCTTCCACCGGATCGTAGCTCTTGGGGGTGCCGTTTACGAAAACCTGTGGGGCAAGCCGGGTCTCGTCCCGGCCGCAGCGCACGACCCGGTCGATGCTCATGATCCATCCCATGACCGCGCCGTGTTTTTTAAGCGCTTGAAGGCTGTATTCGGAATCCGACGGGTACATGGGGCATTCGCCGACCCGCAAGGCGGATAGATGATTCAGAGGCCCCCGGTAAAGACGGACCGCTGCGGCAAACGGATTGAGCCCGCCTCCGGGTTCTGTTTCAGGGGCCGGGGCAAACTGGCAGGCCATGAGAGCCAGTGCCGAGGCTGCGCAAAATATCATCCGGTATCGCATGGGGCTGAATTCTACATCTTTTTCAAGAATTTTCAAGCAGCCAAGTATTGCTGATACTGCTACGGCGGCATGCCTCTGCAGAGATGCGCACGCATTCCTAAAAAAAATTTTCATGCGGTATTGATGAACGGATGGGTTTCCCATATACTTTTTTCCGGAAGTGCGACCACTCGCCATCCAATCAAACGCGTTTAAGAAAGGAGTCCAGCATGGCCAATTGCCACGAAATGAAAAAAGGGGATGTCTTTCACTGCAAATCCTGCGGCCTGCAGCTTCAGGTAACAAAAACCTGCTCCTGCAAACCCGGCGAATCCGGCGGATGCTCAGTCCCCCTGCAGTGCTGCGGACAGGATATGCAAAAGAAAGCCGCCTGAGCAGAAAAGAGCAAGAGCCGTTGCGCGTTGAACTCGTTGCCCGAAGTTGAAGAATCGAGAGATGGAAAGATTCAAAGCTCCAGTCCGCAGGCGCAACGTCATTTCGAACGTGCAACGACTTCAACCTGCAACGTGAAACGGTTTTTAACGTGCAACGGTTGCGACCCGGAGGAACAATGGCGCGAAAGAAGAGGCCGGCTGAGGAAATGGAAACCCGCGGTCCAGGGAAGGTAAAAATCCATCTGCGGGTGAACAGGAAAGAATACGAGGTGTTCGTCGAACCGCGGCAGACGCTGCTCGATACGCTTCGGAAAGATCTCGGGTTGACCGGGGCCAAAAAGGGGTGCGATGAGGGGACCTGCGGCGCCTGCACAGTGATTGTAGACGGCATCTCGCTTTATTCGTGCCTTACCCTGGCGATCGAATGCGAGGGGCGCCTGATCGAGACGATCGAAGGGATTTCAAAAGAAGATGCTCTGCACCCCGTTCAGGAGGCGTTTATCGCTCAGGACGCTTTTCAATGTGGATTCTGCACTCCGGGCCAGATTCTTTCCGTCAAAGCCTTGCTGGATGAAAATCCAAAGCCCACCCGGGAGGAGATCAAGACGGCCGTCGCCGGAAACATCTGCCGGTGCGGTGCATACCCGAAAATCATCCAGGCGGCCGAAGCCGCCGCAAAGAGACAAACCGCCGGGGAGCCCGAAAAGCCATGACACGCGTGATCAAAACCAAAGCCGAATTCGAAGGTCAGCTCTACGAAAAGTATGTGGTCATCGAGGGGGAGGGGATTTCTCCCTGGGAAGCCGGCCGCCGGTTTGAAATCGTGGGCAAACCCCACAGCCGCATCGACGGCATCGAACGGGTCACAGGCCGTGCCGTCTACGCCCATGACGTCTTCATGCCGGGAATGCTCTACGGCAAAATTCTGCGCTGCCCGCATCCCAAAGCGCGTTTGAAGCGGCTGGGCACAGAGGAGGCCGAGTGCATCCCCGGCGTCCGCCTGGTGCTTTCCCATCTCAATACACCCGAGATCCCATGGAGAGGTGGACAGACCTTTATCTTCAATCCCGAGCTGAGATACGAAGGCGATGAGGTGGCCTGTGTGATCGCAGACGATGAAGCGATATGCGAAGACGCGATCGAAAAGATCGCAGTCGAATACGAACCGCTTCCCTTCGTGGTGGATCCTATGAAAGCGCTCGATCCGGATGCACCCAAAGTTCAAACCTCGTCATCCGGTAATCTCTTCGGAGGCAAGCCAGAGATCTACGAGAGAGGCAGCATCGAAGAGGGTTTCTCTCAGGCGGATGTCGTCGTGGAAGGGGTTTTCCGGACCCCCACCGCACTTCACAACAGCCTGGAGACCCACGGATGTGCCGCCTGCTGGGAGGGGAATTCCGTAACCATTTGGGATTCCACACAATACATACACGGGGTGCGCGATCAGGTGGCCGGAGCGCTCGGATTGCCGCAGCATCGGGTTCGCATCATCAAACATTACATGGGCGGCGGTTTCGGCAGCAAGATCGAGGCGGGAAAACATACGGTCATTGCGGCAATGGCGTCGAAGCGCGCAGGCCGTCCGGTCAGGGTGCTGCTCGATCGCAGGGCAGAGAACCTATCGGCCGGAAACCGTCCCGCCAGCGTCCAGACATTGAAGCTCGGGGCTAAAAAAGACGGCACCCTGACAGCCATCTACCAGAAATCGGTGGTTGCGCTGGGGGCTTCCGCCCATCGGGTGGCCAGTCCCTGCGGCCCCGCCAAAAGGTTTTACCGCTGCCCCCACGTAAAGACAGAAGACCACGGGGTTTTTATCAACACGGGGTATTGGCTGGCCTTTCGCGCCCCCGGTTATGTGGAAGGCGCATACGCCCTGGAATCGATCATGGATGAGCTGGCGAATAAGCTCGGGATGGACCCGGTCGAGCTGAGGCTCAAAAACTATGCCGAGACGGACCCGCTCACCGGACGGCCATACAGCACCAAGGGGCTGAAAAAGGCATACGCGCTGGGTGCGGAAAGAATCGGCTGGAAAGACCGGAAGGAGAAAAAACAGAGGCTCTCCACAGCCGTTGAAAAAGTCGGATTCGGAATGGCAAGCCAGGTCTGGAGCGGCGGCGGCGGCCCTCCGGCATACGCCCTGGTCAAGATCAATGCGGACGGTACAGCCGTCGTGCTGACCGGCACACAGGATATCGGAACCGGCACCAGAACGGTTCTATGCCAGATTGCAGCCGAGACCCTGAATTTTCCCGTATCTTCGGTCTCCGTCCAACTGGGAGATACCCAAGTGGGTGTTTTTTCCCCTCTGAGCGCCGGGAGCATGTCGCTCCCCTCGGTCGGCCCGGCGGTTCGAGCAGCGGCCGAAGAAGCTAAAACCCGCCTGCTGGAGGTCGGCTCTCAGGTGCTGGAGATTCCTTTATCCAAATTGAAGATTCAGGACGGCCGCTTTCTCGATGAAGGCTCGGGGAACCGGATCGGGATCGATTCGGTATTGAAAAAACTCGGGGGGTACATGATCATCGGCCGCGGAGAGCGGGGTCCGAATTCGGAAGAGAAGAATGTAAACACCTTCGGAGCCCAGTTTGCGCAGGTGAGAGTCGATATGGAAACCGGGCAGGTGAAGGTGGAGAAAGTCGTCGCGGTCCATGAGTCCGGACGGGTGATCAACCCGCTGACCGCCCACAGCCAGCTTGTCGGCGGCATCACCATGGGAATCGGCTTTGCCGTGACCGAACAGCGCTTCGTCGACCCCCGGGTGGGGATCGTCCTGAACGCCGATCTGGACCATTATAAGGTGCCGACGGTTGAAGACATTCCGGAAATCGTTGCCGAGATGATCGATTCCCCGGACCCGGTGGCAAACAGCATCGGCGCCAAGGGGCTGGGGGAACCTCCCGTGATCCCGACTGCCGGGGCCATCGCCAATGCCGTGGCCGACGCCCTCGGAAAGCGTATCTACGAGATTCCGTTTGCCCCCGATCGCGTGCTGATGGAAATCGCAGAAGATTCGAAAGACGATCCGAAAAAGTAATTAGAATCTCAAGCAAATGCGCAAAGACCCAATGTCATTTTCGTCTTTCTCCGCGCCTCCGGTATCTGCATGAGATCAGTGATGATAGAGAGGATCCGAAATGAGACCATTTCAACATGTTCATGCACCGAATCTTGAGGCTGCCGTTGTGCTGCTTTCCGCCCCGGAAGCGCTCCCCATTGCGGGCGGCACCGATCTTCTGACCGAGCTTAAAGCAAGGATCCGAACCCCCGGAAAATTGGTCAATCTCAAGACCATCCCCGATTTGAGGCAAATCCGGGAAGAAAACGGATCCTTGATCATCGGCTCCCTCACATCGGTTTCTGAAATCGGAGCGTCGGATATCGTTCGAAAGCGTTTTCCCATCCTTTCCCAGGCGGCGGCAACGGTCGGCACCCGTCAGATTCGAAACGCCGGAACCTCGGCGGGAAACCTCTGCCAGAGCGTACGCTGCTGGTATTACAGGCACCCCGAGGTGAAATGCTGGCTAAAGGGCGGAGACACCTGCTACGCCCGATTGGGAAACAGCCGGCTTCACGCGATATTTGGCAAGTGCCCGTGCATCGCAGTAAATCCATCGGACCTGGCGCCCGCCCTGGCTGCATTGGATGCCGCCGTCCGGATCGCAGCTAAGGATGGCGTTCGCGAACAGCCTGTCGAATCCTTGTACCGGCTGCCCCAACCGAGCCACAGGAAACAGACGGTGCTCAAACCCGATGAGCTGATCAAAGAGATCGTCATCCCCATTCGGCAGGAATTCTCTGCAGGAATCTATCTGAAAGTCATGGAGAGGGCTGCTTGGTCGTTTGCGCTGGTGAGCATCGCCATTCAGATCGACTGGAACGGAGATCGCGTCGAACGATCGAGGTTCGTATTCGGCGGAGTTGCCGGTGCCCCCTGGCGGGCTTTAGAAGCGGAAAAGATCATTGCCGGCCAGAAGCTTGACGAAGGCGTCATCGATGCAGCCGCGCGCGAGGCCGTCCGAAAAGCAGCACCGCTCGAGTCGAACCGCTACAAAGTCCCCATGGCGGGAAACCTCCTGAGAAAGGGGCTGCGGCAGCTTGCAGGGGCGCAAAGGCTTTTATGATCCGACCGATCTACTTGGATTATAACGGAACCACGCCGCATGATCCGGAAGTCATCGAGGCCATGCGGCCGTTTCTTGAAACCGAATTCGGAAACCCTTCCAGCACCCACTGGTATGGGATCGAACCCAAAAAGGCGGTTGAGAGAGCGCGGAGGCAGGTCGCAGACCTGCTCAACTGCACCGGAAAAGAGGTCATTTTTACCAGCGGCGGCACTGAATCCAACAACCATGCCATCCAGGGGGTCGCTCGGGCGCGTCGAGACAAAGGAAACCACATCGTCACCACCACTTTCGAGCATCCGGCCGTTTTGGAAGTCTGCCGTGATCTCGAACGCCGCGGATGGGAGGTCGACTATGTCCCGGTGGATTCTTCGGGGATGGTGGACCTTTCGGACATCGAAAAAGCGGTTCGATCGGAAACGGTCCTTATCACCGTCATGTTTGCAAACAACGAAGTCGGAACCGTTCAACCGATCCACGAGATCTCGAAAATTGCGCGGAGCCGCGGCATTCTCATGCATACGGACGCATCCCAGGCAGTCGGAAAGATTCCCGCCGATGTGAGCGAACTGGAGGTGGATCTTTTAACCATTGCCGGGCACAAGCTCTATGCACCCAAAGGGGTCGGCGCCCTCTATGTACGGGAAGGTGTCCTGTTGGATAAATTCTGCCACGGCGCAGGGCAGGAGATGGGCATTCGCGCCGGAACCGAAAACGTGCTCGAGATTGTGGGCCTGGGAAAAGCATGTGAGATCGCCGCCCGCGACCTGCCCGGGCAGATGATCCGTATACAGGCGCTGCGGGACAGACTCTGGGGAGGGTTTTCCGAAAGGCTCGGTGAAATCCGCTTGAACGGCCACCCGACCAAGCGGCTTCCCAATACGTTGAGCATCTCATTTAAAGGGCTCGAAGCCGACAGGATCCTCGAGGAGATCGGCCTGGAAGTGGCCGCTTCCGCCGGTGCAGCCTGCCATTCGGACCGCGTGGAGATCTCGCATGTCCTTCAGGCCATGAAGATTCCGCCGGAGTGGGCCCAGGGAACCATCCGCTTCAGCGCCGGTCGAATGACCACAACCGAAGAGATTGAAAAAACCATCCGGATTGTCGCTTCGGCTGTAAACCGCTTGCGGGGTTTTCCTTGATCCGCTGTCCCCGTAAAATCCTGTTTTTCCTAAATTCTTGACAAACCCATCCCTGTACCGTATGTAATGAATCGTGTCACAAATGTACAAGACATCGATATTCGGAAAAATAATTTCCTCTGCGTCTCAGCGTCTCTGCGGGAGAAATAAAGCAAAAAATTCGAGGAGTGAAAAATGGGATTGAAAGAAGATCTGGAAGCGAAAGAGCAGCAATGTCAGACGACGGAAGATTTTGTAAATCTCGCCAAAGAGGTCATGGAGGGAGTGTCCGACAAAGAATGGGCGGATCGCCTCTTCGAAGACGGTGCCTATTGGGCAGCCGCTTCCGGCGACTTTCTCGCTCTGGCAAAGGGTGCCCTTCAGGTGTTTGGAGACAAAGAAAAGGGAAAAGCCTATCTGGATCAGGGAAAGACCTACTGCGCCAATGTCCAGGAATTGGTGAATATGGCCAAGGCAGCATCGGAGATCGGGGAGGCGGAAGCCGCAAAAGAGATCATTGTCGCCGCCCAGGCAAAGTGCGTAAAGATTAAAGATTTCCTCGATTTGAGCAAAATCGTACAGGAAGTGCTTTCCGATGAAGGGCTTGCCGGGGAAACCGCGGACAAGGCGCTTGCCAAATGCAGCAGGGCTGCCGATTACAATGAGTATGCAAAGAGT
>QZKK01000237.1 GCA_003599475.1 Desulfobacteraceae bacterium | reverse complement strand
TTCTTCAGAATTGTATGAATCTCCTTTTCAACCGGTTTCCGGAATGAGAACCAGAGCCGATGCCTGAACTTTCCTGCAGCCAGTTGGATCGTTATCTGAAAGGGCTTTCGGATAAACCGCCGTGTCCGGTCTATCTTCTCTACGGAGAAGAGGTTCTCTATAAATCCGCGTTCGAGCGACTGCTCGATTCCCTGCTTCCGGAGGGGAAGCGAAGCCTCAATTACGACCCCGTGAGCGATGCCGAAGGAAGCATTCGCCAAGCCATCGAACGCAGCGGTACTTTTTCCCTTCAACCCGGGCGCAAAATCGTCGCCCTGCTCGATTCTAAGGTATTTTATGGAAAACAGGACGAAGCCAAGCTGTCGAGTCAGATCCGGGAGGCTCTGGCGCTAAACGAGCAAAAAAAGGCGGCTAGGCTCTTCATTTCCCTTCTTCGGACCAAGGATCTGACCCTCGAAGACATCGCGGATGCGGAAAGGGCCGAAAAGCTGCTGGGAGAACAACCGGATGACGGTGCATGGATCGAGACCCTGAAGACGTATTGCATGGAAAATAAGCTATCCATTCCGGACAGCGACGATGCCTCGCTGCTGGAAAAGGCGGTTCAAAGGGGATTTCCGAAAAACAACCATCTCATCATCACAACGGATGTGGTGGACAAACGGAGAAGCCTCTTCAAAGCCGTTCTGGAACGCGGATTGGTTATCGATTGCTCGGTACCCAAAGGGGACAGGAGGGAAGAGAAGATCGCGCAGGAGGCGGTTCTTTGGGATATGGTGAAATCGACTCTGTCGAACACAGGAAAAACCCTCGACAAAGATGCGTTTCTCGCCGTTTGCGATATGACCGGATTCGATCTTCGAACCTTTTCCCACAATCTCGAGAAGCTGGCCGATTTCGTCGGGACGCGCTCCGTCATCACGGTGGAAGATGTCGAGGCCGTGCTGAACCGCACCCGAAAGGATCCGATTTATGAATTTACCAATGCCGTTTCGGAAAGAGACATTCCACAGGCATTGGCTCTGATGGGTTCGCTGCTTTCAGACGCCATCCATCCGCTGCAGATTCTCACTGCGCTTACCAACCAGGTTCGGAAGCTGATTTCCGCCAGGGGATTTCTGGAAAGCCCGTTCAACCGGTCGTGGCAGCCCCGCATGACCTATGCACAGTTCAAGCGAACCATCATTTCCGAAATCGAGGCCTATGACCGGAAACTTACAGATCAAATTCAGTCCTGGTACGAAGAATCTGTCGAGAGCGAAAAAGAGACGAAAAAGAAGAAGAAAAAGCATTCCACCGATCTGATCGTTGCGAGAAATCCGCAGAATGCGTATCCGATCTTTCTTACGCTGGTCAAAGCCGCCGCCTATACAGAGCCCGAGCTTCTGCATGCCCTGGAATGCCTTTCCGAAGCGGATATCCGGATCAAGACGACCGGACAGAATCCGAAGATCGTTCTGGAGGCGGCAATTTTTTGCATCTGCGGGGAAAACGGATGATGGGTTTTATCAGGAAACAGGAAGAGCGGCTGGCCGTGCGATTTCTCGTATGGCAGTATGAGCGGTTGAAGATTCCGGCGCCGCCGGCGGAAGTGCTCGAAAAACAGGCGGCCAAAATCGTCGATGACGCCCACACGATCGCACGGGAAAGGGGGCGCAACGTCGTCTCGATCATCAAAGAGCTGGTTCAGGAGATCCGGAAATAGCGCAAGACACGGAGACGCTGAGACGCGGGGACGCGGGGAAATGCATAATAACCCGTAACGCGCAACTCGCATCACTTCAGATAGCGCCGAAAAACCCGCTCGGTGATCTTGGATACGACCTCGTAATTGATGGTGCCGATCGTCGAGGCGACCTCCTCTGCGGGAATCGAATGCCCCCGCTGGCTTCCGAAAGCCACCACCTCCTCATCGAGGCCTGCCTCCGGAATATGTCCGACTTCCAGCATCGTCTGATCCATGCAGATTCGCCCGATGATCGGGGCCCGCTTTCCGCAGACCAGCATATGCCCCCTGGAGGAGAGGAGGCGATCGAAGCCGTCGGCGTAACCGATCGGAACCGTTGCGATTGTGGTCGGTGCGTTTGTCTCGTAAGTAAGTCCATAGCTGACCTTGAATCCTGCGGGAACCCGCTTGAGGTGTGCAATGCGCGTCTTCAGCGCCATCGCCGGGCGGAGAGAGACCCGATTCTTGTCCACCTCCTCCGATGGATAGAGCCCGTAGAGGGAAATGCCCGCCCGCACCATATCCAAATGGGTCTCCGGCATATCGATGATGGCCGCGCTGTTAGCCGCATGACGGACGGGAAATTCGATTCCGGCGCGGGTGAGGTCGTGCAGAAATTCCTGAAAGATTTCAAACTGCCGTTCGGCTTCGGTCTTATTCGAACTGTCCGCGCTCGCAAAATGGGTATAGACGCCCTCCAACTCGAACCCGGGCAGCCCGGCGATCGCCTTCACCTCGTCGACAGCAGAGGCGAATCGACTCGGTCCTAAAGGCGCGAACCGACGGCAGTCCGGTAAGATCCCCAATCTTCCCATCCCCGTATCCACCTTCAGGTGGATGCGGATGCTTTCCCCCCCTGCAATCGCTTCCGAAAGGGCGGCAGCCATTTCATAGGAACCGACGGTCTGAGTGAGATGATGCCGTATCAGGAGGTTCGCATGATCGGGCGGAGTGTAGCCGAAAATCAGAATCGGGGCGTCGAGACCCGCTTGTCTCAACCTCACGGCCTCATCGATCCGGGCGACTCCCAGCATATCCGCTCCGCCTTCAAGCGCAGCCCGCGAAACTTCCTTATACCCGTGCCCGTAGGCGTTCGCTTTGACCACCGCCATCATCCGTGCGGGAGCGCGGGTAATGCTTTTCAACGACCGGAGGTTGTGCACGATCGCCTTCAGGTCGATCTCCGCCCAAGTGACATAAGGTTCCACTCTATCCAGGTTCATCGCAAATGAATTTCCTTCCGGGCCGCTGAATACGAATAATAGAGTCTCACGCAAAGTCGCAAAGCACGCAAAGAATGATAAAATCCGTAAACTGAGAAGCCGATCTCTGTAAATGCCGAAAATCAGCCCAAAAATCTAAAATCTTAGATCTAAAATTCCTCGTCATACAGTTCTTTGGCATGGTACGAGCTTCGGACCAGAGGGCCGCTGGCGACATGTTGAAATCCCATCGCCAGGGCTTTCTGCTTCCATCGGTCGAATTCCTCCGGCGGGACGAAGCGTCGAACCGGCAGATGCTCCCGGCTCGGCTGCAGGTACTGGCCCAGTGTCAGAAAGCGGCAATCCGCACTCCGCAGCGCCTCCAGAGCTTCCGTTACCTCCTGCGGGGTTTCGCCCAGCCCCAGCATCATGCCGGATTTGGTCTCGATATCCCGATCGATTTTTCTCGCCCGTGCGAGGAGCTCGACGGATCGGCCGAAATCCGCCTGCGGTCTTACGAATGGATAGAGGCGTGGGACCGTTTCGATGTTGTGATTCAAGACATCCGGGCGGGCGGCGACCACTTTTTCGAGAGCCTGCCTGTCTCCTTGAAAATCGGGTATCAAAACCTCGACCCTTACGTTCGGGATCCTTTGCCGAAGCGCAAAAATCGTCCGGGCAAAAATTCCGGCACCGCCGTCCGGGAGGTCATCCCGGGTGACCGATGTGACCACGACATAGGAAAGCTGCATCTTTTCGGCCGCTTCGGCCACTTTGTCCGGCTCATCCGGATCGACGGGGGAAGGGAGTCCTCCGGAAACCGCACAAAACCTGCAGTTGCGTGTGCAGGTGGAACCCAGAATCAGGAAAGTGGCCGTTTTACAGGAGAAGCATTCCCAGATGTTCGGGCACCGCGCTTCCTGACAAACCGTATGCAGGTTGCTCTTTTCAATCAGATTCCGGACGCCTTCGACGGCGGGTCCGGCAGGGAGCCTTCTTTTCAGCCATGGAGGTTTTTTCTGCACGTCTACAAAATCCTCTAAGCGAATCTTCTCATCTTCTTAACTTCTCAACTTCCTGCTCTTCCGATTTCCGACATCCGACTTCCGGCCTCTGATCTCCGATTTCCATCTTCCGGAGCAAACCGTCGATGCCTGCCGGAATCAGGTTCACATGAAAGACATCGGACATCTGTTTTTTCATCGTCTCCAAAACCCCTGCAACCGGAACATCCTGTGCAAGCTCGCACGACATGGAGGTGACTCCCACATCCTTGAGTCCGCACGGGTGCATCCATTTGAACGGCTCCATGGAGACGCTGACGTTCAGCGAGAAGCCGTGAAAGGAAACGCCCCTTCGAATCGCCACCCCGAGGCTTCCGATCTTGCAGTCGTTTACCCAGACACCCCGGTTGAGGCGATTTCGTTCCGCCGGAATTCCCCAGGCGGCAAGCGTTCGAATCATCACCTCTTCGAGGCACGTGACGTATTCGATCACCGAGAAAGGAGAGTTTTTCAGGTCGATGATCGGATAGACTACGATCTGCCCGGGGCCGTGATACGTGATGCTGCCGCCGCGTTCGACGTGAACGATCGGAATTTTTGATTCGTCCAGAAAAGACTCGGGGACCTTCAGGTTTTCTCTTCCTCCCCGGCGGCCCAGCGTAAAGACCGGCAGGTGCTCCAGAAAGAGCACGACGTCCCGATCGATCGTCCCTTCCCTGCGGGCTGCCGCGAGGGCCGCCTGGAGGCGCCAAATTTCCATATAGGGGCTTCGGGGAAGGGCAACCGCAAGCCACGCCGGACGGCCGCAATCTCCTTTATCCACCTCGGGCATCCTCGTATCCTGAATTCCAACTTTAACCACGAAAAAAACGAAAAGACACGAAAAACGATCGAGAGTTTCTTTTTGACTTTTTCGTGTATTTCGTGTGTTTCGTGGTTTGCGTTCCCGCCTTCTACCCCGTCAGACAAGGATTCCGCGCGGCGGCCGTCTCGTCCAGCCGTCTGACCTTGCCCCGTGTCGGGGCATTTTTGAGAAGCTCCGGGCTTTCTTCGGCCTCTACGGCAATCGATTGAAAGGCTTCGATCAGCCGGTCCAGGTCCTCTTTGGATTCTGTTTCGCAGGGCTCGATCATGATGGCTCCGTTGACCACCAGGGGGAAATAGATCGTGGGGGGGTGGAATCCGTAATCGATCAGACGCTTGACTATATCGAGGGTGGTCACCTTGAAGTCTTTCTGATACTTATCGGAAAAGACGCACTCGTGCATGCATATCCGGTCGTAGGGAAGATGCAGCGTCCCCTTGAGTTTTTCCTTGACGTAGTTTGCGTTGAGGACAGCCAGCCGGCTTGCCTGCTTCAACCCGTCGGGTCCCATGCTCCGGATATAGGCATAGGCCTTTACCAGCACGCCGAAGCTTCCGAAGAAGGCGTGGAGTCTGCCGACGGAAAGGGGATAGTCTTCGGACAGGGCCAGTCCGTTTTTCCCCTCGACGATTCTCGGCACCGGCAGAAAGGGCTCCAGATGCTTCTTCACGCAGACGGGGCCAGCCCCCGGCCCGCCGCCGCCGTGAGGCGTGGAAAAGGTCTTGTGCAGATTCAGGTGCATGACATCGACACCGGCACACCCCATGCTGACGATCCCCATCAGCGCATTCATGTTGGCGCCGTCGCAGTAAACCAAACCTCCCCGGGAATGAACGATATCCGCGATGGGTTGGATGTTTTCTTCGAAAAGCCCCAGCGTGTTCGGGTTGGTGAGCATGATGCCGGCGGTGTCGGAATCCATGACCGCCTGAATCTGTTCGACGTTGAGGATTCCCTGCTCGTTTACCTTGACAGAGACCGGGCGGTATCCGCAGAGGGCGGCGCTGGCCGGATTGGTGCCGTGTGCAGTGTCCGGGACGATGATCTTGTTTCGCTGCTTTCCGCTTTTCTCATGATAGGCGTGAAGGATCAGCATTCCGGTAAGCTCGCCGTGTGCCCCCGCCGCCGGCTGTACCGATACGGCATCCATTCCGGTGATCTCGGCAAGGTACCGTTCGAGCTCGAACATGATCCGGAGCGCACCCTGCACCATCGAAGCCGGAAGGAGCGGGTGTGCGCCCGCAAAGCCGTTCAGTTGCGCCATCTTTTCGTTGATCTTCGGGTTGTACTTCATGGTGCAGGATCCCAGCGGATACATTCCGGTATCGACGCCGAAATTCCATTGAGAAAGTCGCGTGTAGTGGCGCACCACGTCGACTTCGCTAAGATCGGGAAAATCCGGACCCTCGCCGCAGATTGCGGCATCCGCCCCCGCTTCGGGCACATCGCGCCGGGGAATGGAGAAGCCGCATCTCCCTTTTCTTCCCTTTTCCCACAGCAGCGGTTCATTCAGTATCAGACCGGTCGTACCGAGTCCCGTATTCATGATGACAGCTCCTTGATGAGATCATCCATGGCTTCTTTGGAAGCCGTCTCCGTCACGCACAGAAGATACTTGTCTGAAAACCGGCGTTTGGGGTAGTACGGCCCCAGCGGAAGGCCTGCAACGGTCTTTTTTTTAAGCAGCCGGCGGTAAACTTTCGGCGGAATCGCGGTTACGAATTCGTTGAAAGTGGGGGTTTCAAACGGGATTTCGAAACCGGCGTTTCTTAGCGCCGCTTTCAGATACGCGCACTTGTCGTAGTTCAGCCGGGCCAGCTCCCTGAAGCCGGTACCCCCAACCGAGGCCATATACATCGCGGCAGCCATCGCGCAGAGGCTGTTGTTCGTACAGATATTGGAGGTGGCCTTTTCCCGCCGGATATGCTGCTCACGGGTGGCCAGCGTCAATACAAACCCCCTTTTCCCCTCCCGATCGACGGTTTGACCGACCAGCCGCCCGGGCATGCTCCGAACGTAATTTCGCCTGGAGGCGAAGAGGCCGAGAGCGGGCCCTCCCAGGGAGCGCGGGATGCCAAGGCTCTGCCCTTCCCCGCAGGAAATGTCTGCTCCCTGGCTGCCCGGACTCTTCAGGAGGCCGTAGGCAAGAGGTTCGGTAAACACCGAAACAGACAGCGCACCCTTCGAATGCGCCGTTTCGGCGGCCTGCTTCAGGTCTTCGATGCAGCCGAAGAAATTGGGAGACTGCACGGCTACCCCTGCAAGTCCGTCGAGCGAGTCGATCGGGGAAAGATCGGTCGTGCCGTTTTCGAGCACCGGAAGCAGGATGATTTCATGCCCGGACGGCTTGAAATAGGTCTCAAGCACCCGGCGGTAATGGGGGTGTACGGCCGAGGATACCGCAATGCGTTTTCTGCCGGTGATCCGGATCGTCATCAACAGAGCTTCCGCCATCGCCGAGGCGCCGTCGTAAATGGAGGCATTGGCGACTTCCATCCCGAGCAGGCGTGCAACCAGCGTCTGATACTCGAATATGCCCTGCAGGGTCCCCTGAGAGATCTCCGGCTGGTACGGCGTATAGGAAGTTACGAATTCAGACCGGCTCAAAAGGTGGGAAACCGATGCGGGAATGTAGTGATCGTAGCTGCCGGCCCCCAGCCACAGCCGGTATTCCGGCGCGACAGCCACGGTACTGGAAAGGGCGTTCATCCGCTCCTCCAGCTCCCATTCCGTCAGGGCTTCGGGCAGTTTCAGATCCTCGGTATGGCGGCATTCGGCGGGGATTTGGGCAAAGAGGGCTTCCAGGCTGTCCAATCCGATCGCCGCGAGCATCCGGGATATATCTTCCCCGGTGTGCGGTAGATATCGCATCTATTCCTTCTCTTTCAGCATCTTTAAATACTCTTGTTTTGTCATGAGGGAATCCATCTCGGCGGGATCCGCGGATTTGATCTCGATCATCCAGCCCTCGCCGTAGGGCTGTACGTTTACCAGATCGGGCGAGTCCTCCAGTTTCTTGTTGACCGCGGTCACCTCGCCTCCGATCGGCATGTAGAGCTCGGATACGGCCTTGACGGATTCGACGGTGCCGAACGCATCCCCCTTGTTGAGCGTTTGGCCGACGCTCGGCAGCTCCACGTAAACGATGTCCCCGAGCTGGTCCTGGGCATAATCGCTGATGCCGATTCTCGTCGTACCCGAATCGGTCTTGACCCATTCGTGATCTTCGGCATAACGGACATCTTCCGGCAGGTTCAATTCGTCCAGTTCCTTCATGATTTCCCCCTTTTTTCATCGAAGATTTCGTTTCCAAATGGAACTTTTTGAGCGTGCTTTTTACTTATCGATATTTTCCGATTTATTCAATATCGAAATACTCTCCGATCTCCGCTCTCTGCTTTTTGCGATCCGCCCTTTAAATCTACCGCAAAATCGGGCTGCTTTAACCACGAAACACACGAAACACACGAAATGCAGGAAGGCGCCTATGGTTCATTCTCCATCGCTTGCGGCGGTGTCGTAATTTGAGCGCTTGTCTGAAGACGAAACTCGTGATACAGGCAGAGTCGTGAAACATCGTAAGCGTTCAGGGGCTCAAAGGTTCAACGTTCAGAGGTTTAGAACTGCGCTGGCTTACAGGTTTTTGTCCTAAAATAATTAGAGAACATCAAGAGTCCTTAATAGAGTCTTAAGACATTGAAATCAACCAACCTTTAAACCTTTTAACGCTGAACCGGTGAACGGTTACAAATAAGGCATATAAATTGCAGAAATTCAAAAAACGATAGAAAAGGAGATAGGACGATGACAGCAAAACTGATCAAGGGAACGGAAATTCAAGGGTTGATTTTGAAAGAGATCGAAGCTGAGGTCAAGCAGATCAAGGAAAAATACGGTAAGGTTCCCGGGCTGGTGACCATCCTGGTTGGAGAAAATCCGGCATCGATTTCGTACGTAACGGCTAAGATCAAAACCGCCAAGAGCCTCGGATTCAATGAAATCCAAGACAACCAGCCGGTTTCCATTACCGAAAACCAATTGCTGTCGCTCGTCGATAAATATAATCGTGACGACTCCATCCATGGGATCCTCGTACAGCTTCCGCTGCCCAAGGGCATCTCCGATAAGAAGGTGCTCAACGCCATCGATCCGGACAAGGACGTCGACGGATTTCATCCCGTAAACGTGGGGCGCCTGATGATCGGCGGATCCGAAGTCAAATTTCCACCCTGTACGCCTGCAGGCATCCAGGAGTTGATCGTGCGCTCCGGAGTACAGACCGCCGGAGCGGAAGTAGTGGTGGTAGGCCGATCCAACATCGTGGGAAAACCGATTGCCAACATGATGCTGCAGAAAGCCCGGGGGGCCGATTCCACCGTTACGGTCGTTCATACGCGCACCAAGGATATGGCCTTTCACTGCAAGCGGGCCGATATCCTCATCGTGGCCGCCGGGGTTCCCGGGCTGGTGAAACCCGAGTGGATCAAGCCCGGCGCTTGCGTCATCGATGTCGGAGTCAACCGGGTCGGCGAGAAAATCAGTGAAAAAACGGGAAAAAAGATTGCCATTCTCAAGGGGGACGTCGATTTCGAAGCCGCCAAAGAGATCGCCGGCTGGATAACCCCCGTTCCCGGAGGCGTCGGACCCATGACGATTACCATGCTGATGAACAACACGCTCAATTCTCTGAAGTTCCACTTGGGAATCGCCTGAGGTGTTCTCTGAGGCTGTCTGTTGCAGAATTGGAGCGGGAAAATTCGGGTTCATGACAGGGGTTGAACCGCATCGCCCCTGTCATGAGCGATACCTGTAAACAGTCCACCGGATATTTTGCCGAAAGAATGCAAAGAAAAATATCTTTTTGCCTGATCAGCGACTCCGGAACCCGGGTGAAGCAATTTACGGCTTCAAGGACCTTCGTCCGTTTCTGCGCCGGTGGAATCATCTTCTTGTTTCTCCTCTCGGCATTTGCTGCCTACCACTATTTTCATCTGTACCGAAAATCCTTCAGCAATCGGCCTCTCGACAGCCTCCTTTCGCAGCAGAAGCACGAAATCAACTCCCAACGAAGGCAGATCCAGAAGTTTGCACAGGAGATCAATCTCTTAAAAGAAAAACTGAACAAACTGAACGATTCTGAAATGAAGGTGCGTGCAATCGCCAATCTGGATTCCGCCAATCTGGATTCCGAGGATCAGGAAGGATTTTTGGGAATCGGCGGTTCTTTTCCGGAAGATATCGACACCCGGGTCGATCTGGATGAAAAACACAACAGCCTTTTGCGGGAAATGCATGAACAGGTAGAGCTGCTCAACGGCGCCATCAACAGCCAGCGGGAGGCGTTTTTATCTCTCTTGGATCATCTTGAAAGTCAGCAGAACATGCTGGTCAGCACTCCTGCAATCCGCCCAGTCGAGGGTTGGATAACCTCCAGATTCGGATACCGCAAATCTCCTTTTACCGGCAAACGGGAATTCCACAAGGGCTTGGATATCGCTGCAAGCAAAAAAACTCCGATCTATGCAACCGCAGACGGAGCCGTCACCTTTGTCGGCAAGAAAGGCTATCTCGGGAATTTAATCGTGATCGATCACGGATACGGAATCGTCACCCGATACGCCCATCTCCACAAGGCGACGAAGAAACGCGGGGAAACGGTCAGAAGGGGGGATGTCATCGCGCAAGTCGGAAGCTCGGGAAGAACCACCGGTCCTCATCTCCATTACGAAGTCCATCTGAACGGAATCCCGGTAAATCCGGAGAAATACATTCTGAGCGGATCCTGATCTCCCCTATCGGGGAAATTCGAAACACGAAATTCGAAATACGAAACAGCATAAACCCTGAACCCCCAACCGGATCGAATGCAACTTTTTCTTGAGTCTCCGTCGTCATATGATTATACTATTATGTTTTCACAGATATTTCAGAAGGAGACGGTCTAAAGGCCATGGTCTTTGACTTTTTAACCAAGGTTTTTGGAAGCAAGAACGAGCGCGAACTAAAGCGACTTCAACCGGTACTCGAACAAACCAATGCACTGGAGCCGAAGATCCGGGGGATGAGCGACGCGCAGCTCGGCGCTCAAACCGGGCTCTTGCGCGAACGGCTCGGGAGAGGCGAACCGCTGGAGGACCTGATTCCGGAAGCCTTTGCAACGGTCCGGGAGGCGGCCGCCCGCACCCTGAACATGAGGCACTTCGATTGCCAGATCATCGGCGGTCTGGTTCTGAATGAAGGCAGGATTGCGGAAATGAAAACCGGTGAAGGAAAAACTCTGGTTGCAACGCTTCCGGCCTATCTCAACGCACTGACCCGGAAGGGGGTCCATGTCATTACCGTCAATGATTACCTGGCAAAGCGGGATACGGAATGGATGGGAAAGATCTACCGGTTCCTCGGCCTTTCCGTCGGTACCATCGTCCACGGCCTCGACGACCGGGAGCGCGCTTCGGCCTACAACTCCGATATCACCTATGGTACCAATAACGAGTTCGGCTTCGACTACCTCAGGGACAACATGAAGTTTGATATGAAGGCGCTGGTTCAGAGGGAGCTCAACTTCGCCATCGTCGACGAGGTGGACAGCATTCTGATCGACGAAGCCAGAACGCCTCTGATCATCTCCGGGCCTGCCGAAAAATCGACTCAGCTCTATTATCAGGTCGATATGATCATCCCGCGCCTGATCCGGGATCAGGACTTTACCCTGGACGAGAAGGCCCGCTCGGCCGTTTTGACGGACGAAGGCGTCGCGAAGGCCGAGAGCATGCTGGGTGTCGAAAATCTCTACGATCCCAAATATATCGAGCTGCTGCACCATATCAACCAGGCGTTGAAAGCCCATACGTTGTTCAAGCGTGATGTCGACTATATCGTGAAAGACGGACAGGTGATCATCGTCGATGAGTTCACCGGCCGGCTGATGCCGGGCCGCCGATACAGCGAGGGGCTGCACCAGGCGCTCGAGGCCAAGGAAAAAGTACGCATCGAAAACGAGAACCAGACACTGGCAACGATTACGTTTCAGAATTATTTCCGAATGTACGACAAACTGGCCGGGATGACCGGAACCGCCGATACGGAAGCGGCTGAATTTAAAAAAATCTACAATCTGGATGTCATCGTCGTACCGACCAACGAGCCGATGATCCGAATCGATCATCAGGATATGATCTACAAAACGAAAAGAGAAAAATACGAAGCGGTATTGGATGAAATAGAAGAACTGCACGGCCGGGGGCAGCCGGTGCTGGTCGGAACCATATCGATCGATGTCTCGGAACAGCTCAGCAAGATACTCAAAACCAGGGGCATTCCCCATTCCGTCCTGAATGCGAAAAATCATGAGAAGGAGGCGGAAATCGTCGCGATGGCCGGCCAGAAAGGCTCTGTGACCATTTCGACCAATATGGCCGGGCGCGGGACCGATATCGTGCTGGGTCCCGGGGTGACCGATCTCGGCGGGCTCCATATCCTGGGCACCGAAAGACACGAGAGCCGAAGAATCGACAACCAGCTTCGGGGCCGTTCCGGGAGGCAGGGAGATCCCGGTTCGTCCCGATTTTACATGGCTCTGGAAGACGACCTGCTCAGAATCTTCGGTGGCGAACGGATTACCGGAATTATGAACCGGTTGGGGATGGAAGAAGGGGTGCCGATCGAACATAACCTGATCAGCAGGGCGATTGAAAATGCCCAGCGCAAAGTGGAAGCCCATAACTTCGACATCCGCAAACACCTGCTCGAATATGATGACGTGATGAACCAGCAGCGCGAAGTCATCTATCGACAGCGGCGGGATATCCTGGAGGGCCGGGATCTGAAGGAGAATGTCGAAGAGATGATCCGGGAAAAGGCGGAGGAGATATCGGATCTCTTTGTAGACCCTCGGGTTCTGCCGGAGGAATGGGATTTCGCGGGATTGAAAAAAGCGGTCTTAAAGCAATACAATATTCAGCTCGATATCGGTCCGGAGAATCTGGACGGTATGGACCGGGAAGGTTTGGCCAGGCTCATTTTCGATGCCGTCATGCGCACGTATCATGAAAAGGAAGCCCTCGTCGGCGCCGATGAGATGCGTCAGCTCGAGCGGCTGGTGATGCTGCAGACGGTCGACAACCTCTGGAAGGACCACCTGTTGAGCATGGACCACCTGAAGGAGGGAATCGGGCTGCGCGGCTATGCGCAGCAGAATCCGCTGACAGTCTACAAAAAAGAAGGGTTTGAAATGTTTCAGGACATGGTCTCCCGGGTAAAGGAGGAAACCCAGGGAATCCTGTTCCGGATTCAGGTCGCCCAGCCCGAGACGATGCAGGAGCTCAGAAAACCTGCGGATCGGGAGCTGGTGTTATCGCACGGGGACGGCCCCTCGAAGAAGAACCCGGTCAAACGTTCCGAAAAAAAGGTCGGCCGAAACTCCCCTTGCCCCTGCGGCAGCGGGAAAAAATACAAAAAGTGCTGCGGTGCCTGATACTTACCCTAACGGTGCAACCTGTCATGCCCGGGCAGACGGGGGGCGTCCATCTGCTAAAATCCACACGGATTCCGGTTTTGAAACGAATGCGTCGGGTATGCGGCGCCGATCCCGCGCAACGTCCGGGTCTACTTTCGCTTTACAAAACCGGGCCGAAATGATTATACTGTGGCAGTGTCGAGCTTGTTGGAATCTTCAGGTTCCGGAGCCTGCCAGGGCGACAAGCGCGTGACTGTTGAGCTCCTGTTTCAGCCGCAATGATCCTGAATCCGCCGTTTGCGAAGCCGTCAATCCGGCATGAGGGCATGCGGCTCACCAATCCTTGGGGTAAACCTTCACGGCTTTCGGCGGGTTTTCTGAAAGAGGTTCATTGGATCCATGAGCAAATTCGAATCCGAACACGAAGATCAGGCCGCATCCGATATCAAGGACGATACGGATGAGCCGCCCATATACAAGGTGCTCCTCCACAACGACGATTATACCACCATGGAATTTGTGGTGGAGGTTTTGATGCACGTTTTCAACAAACCCGTAGCAGAAGCGACCCGGATCATGTTGAATGTTCACAAACAGGGGGTCGGCCTGTGCGGCTACTATTCTTATGAAATCGCCGAGACAAAGGTGGAAGCCGTCCATGTATTGGCCGTTGAGAACGGGTTTCCCCTCAAATGCACTATGGAGAAGGAATAGATCATGATCAACAAGGAGCTTAGCGTAACCCTTGGATTTGCCGTCAGAGAAGCCAAAAAGAGACGTCATGAATATGTCTGCATCGAACATGTGCTGTATGCCATTTTGCACGACAGCACCGGCATCGATATCGTGGAGAGTTGCTCGGGAAACATCGATAATCTAAAACAGAAACTGGAAACTTATTTTGACGATCAACTGGAGCAGATCCCTGAAGGGAGGGAATACGTCCTCCAGCAGACCGTCGGGTTTCAGAGGGTGATTCAGCGCGCTGTAAACCATGCCCGATCGGCTGAGAAGCAGGAAGTTACCATCGGCGATATCCTGGTATCGATCTTTCAGGAAAAAGATTCCCATTCCGCCTATTTCTTGAGCCAGGAGGGGATCAGCCGCCTGGATGTGCTCAATTACATCTCTCATGGGATGCCCGACGCCTCCTTCCGTCACGTTCCGGGCGGATTTTTGAAAGCCGACAAGGGAGACAAAAAAAAGAAATCGGATCCCCTCGAGATGTTCACGATCGATCTGGTGGAACAGGCGGCAATGGGGAAGCTGGATCCGCTGATCGGGCGCGGTCTCGAAATCGAGCGGACGATCCAGGTGTTGTGCCGCAGGCGAAAGAACAACCCGATCTTTGTCGGGGACCCGGGCGTGGGGAAAACGGCGATGGCCGAGGGCCTGGCCCAGAAAGTGTATCTTCAGGAAGTGCCGGATCTTCTGAAAAATATGCGGATCTATTCTCTGGATCTGGGAGGAATGTTGGCGGGTACCAAATTTCGAGGCGATTTCGAACAACGCCTCAAAGGCGTTATTTCATCCCTGCAGAAGAAAAAAGACGCCATCCTGTTCATCGATGAGATCCACACGATCGTCGGAGCCGGGGCCACCAGCGGCGGTTCCATGGATGCCTCCAATATCTTGAAGCCCGCACTTTCCACCGGCGAGCTGCGATGTATCGGATCGACCACCTATGAGGAATACAAAAACCATTTCGAAAAAGACCGTGCGCTGTCGCGGCGGTTTGAAAAAATCGAAATATCGGAGCCGCAGATCGGCGAAAGTGTAAAGATCCTGAAGGGGCTTCGCTCCTACTATGAAGAGTATCACGGCATTCAATATACGGATGCAGCCCTGAAAGCAGCCGTCGAATTGTCCGCAAAATATATCAACGACAGATACCTTCCGGACAAAGCCATCGATGTGATCGATGAGGCCGGCGCCTTCATCAAATTGACCGGCGGGGAGCATCGCAGAAAGATCCACCCGGCCGATATCGAGAAGATCGTGGCCAAAATGGCAAAGATACCGAACCGAAGCGTATCCACCTCGGACCGTGGGAAGCTGGAGACCCTCGAAGAGGAGCTCAGGAAGGTCGTTTACGGCCAGGATACGGCCATAAAGTCGCTGATCACAGCCATCAAGCGTTCTCGTGCCGGACTCGGCGCGCCGGAAAGACCGATCGGATCTTTTCTGTTTACCGGTCCGACCGGCGTCGGTAAAACCGAGGTCGCCAGGCAGATCGCAAGGATACTCGGAATCGAATTCATGCGGTTCGATATGAGCGAGTACATGGAGAAGCATGCCGTTGCCCGGCTCATCGGGGCTCCTCCCGGGTATATCGGCTTCGACCAGGGCGGACTGCTCACCGACGGTATACGGAAGCACCCGTACAGCGTCCTGCTCCTCGATGAAATCGAGAAAGCGCATATCGATCTTTACAACATCCTGCTTCAGGTTCTCGATCATGCCACATTGACCGACAACACCGGCAAAAAGGCAGACTTCCGAAACGTGATCGTGATGATGACCTCCAATGCCGGCGCCCGGGAGATGACCAGCAACACCATCGGCTTCCGAGAGGCCAGAAACGAGACCGAATCCAAGGGGAAAAAGGCGATCGAGCGGTTCTTCAGCCCGGAATTCAGGAACCGGTTGGATGCCATTATCACCTTCAACGCTTTGACCGTGGACATCATGGAGATGGTGGTCGATAAGTTCATGGCCGAGCTGCAGGCTCAGCTTACGGTCAAGAGGGTAACCATTTCAATTTCTCCACAGGCGCGCACCTGGCTGGCCGAAAGAGGGCACGACCCGAAGTTCGGAGCCCGGCCGCTGGGCAGGCTGATTCAAATCGAAATCAAGGATATCCTCTCCGACGAGATCCTCTTCGGACGTCTTGCAAAGGGCGGGCATGTCTTCGTGGATGTAATCGGCGATCATCTGACGTTTGAGTTCGCAAATGTGAAAATCGAAGCGGGGGTCGTCGAAACCGACGTCCTTGTGTGAAACTACATAAAAAATCCGAAATTCGAATATCGAAATCCGAAACAAATTAAAAACAAATTCGAAACTCAAAATCCAAAATGAACAAACACTTATCAGTTTCTGATTCGATCAAACTGG
>QZKK01000005.1 GCA_003599475.1 Desulfobacteraceae bacterium | reverse complement strand
TCGCCCAGGCGCTGTTAGGCGACCCGCCGATCCTTATTCTGGACGAACCGACTGCCGGCCTGGACCCCCGGCAGACCCTCGAGTTCCGGAACATGGTCAGATCCCTGGTGCCCCGACGGACCATCATCCTGAGCACCCACATCCTGTCGGAAGTGCGCATGACCTGCAACAGGGTCATCATCCTGAACCATGGGAGAGTCGTCGCCCAGGGGGATCCGGATCATCTGGCCGCCCGCGCGGAAACCTTCGCGCAGACGGCGCTGCGGATGAAAGACCCGCCTGCGGAACTGCTGGCGGTCCTGCAATCGATTCCCGGCGTTCTCGATGTACGGATCACCCGGACGCAGCCGGGTGACGAGGTCGATGTCGTCATCGAGACCCGAAAGGAAAACGACCCGCGCCGGCTCATCGTGGCGTTCGCGGCTGCCCGAGGCTGGGGGCTGCTGGAGATGCGTCCGGTGCGCATGGACCTGGAGACCCTTTTCGTAAGACTGCTGACTTCCGATGCGATCGATGATGCGAATACTGCCGCTGATTAAACGGGAGCTGTATGCCTGTTTCATCTCCCCTGTCGCTTATGTCGTGCTGGGCGTTCTGCTTGGCATCTTCGGTTATTTTTTCTACAGAAGCCTGATCTATTACAGCTTTCTCAGCCTCCAGGCCGGCCAGGACGCCTCCCTGCGCGCAGGAGTCAACATCAACGAACTCATCATCCGCCCGCTGCTTTCCAATTTGACCCTGATCCTGGTTTTTGTGACACCGGTTTTGACCATGCGCAGTTTCTCCGAAGAAAAAAAAGAGGGCACCCTGGAGCTTCTCCTCTCCTATCCGGTCACCCGCATGGAGGTGGTGCTGGCGAAGTTTGCCGGTGTGCTGGCGGTGTTGCTGGCGGCACTGGCGCTGACCGGATTTCACATGGGGATCCTGTTTTTACTCGGGGAGCCGGAAACACCGACGATTCTTTCCGGCTATCTCGGCCTGGTCCTGCTGACCACTGCCTTTATCAGCATCGGGCTGCTTTTCTCATCGCTTACCGAAAACCAGGTGGTCGCCGCAGTCTCCGCCTTTGCCTGCCTGCTGCTGTTTTGGACCATCGGCTGGTCGGCATCCTTTGCCCCGGGAAGAACCGGAACGGTTCTCGGGGCGCTTTCGGTGTACAACCGTTTCGAGAACTTCGCACGGGGCGTAATCGCCACCAGCGATGTGGTGTTTTTTTTAAATTTCACTCTTTTTTTCCTGTTTCTGACGTATCAGTCCGTCAAGGGCAGCTTCTGGAAGCGCTGAACATCATGCAGAGCTCGCTGAAGTTCAAACTCCATTTCGCAATCCTCGCCCTGCTGGTCGCCGGAACCCTTACGCTTGTTCAGATGCTGGCCGAGCGCCGGGGGGGGCGGGTCGACATCACCGCCAACCTGCGCAACTCCATCTCCGAAAAGAGCATCGCCGTACTGACCCGCCTGGAGGCTCCGCTGCGGGTCACCGCCTTTTACGGCGAGGGGGATACCGGCCGCAGGGAGCTCGAGACTCTTCTGAGGGCGTACGCTTCGGCGAATCCGCTGTTTACCTATGCCCTTGTCAACCCCGCCAAGAACCCGGGCCTTGCCCAGGCCCTCGATGTGCAGAGCCACGGAACCCTCGTGTTCGAATACCGCAGCCTGCGTAAGAAGCTGATCGGCCGGGAGGAGGAGGCGATCACAAATACCGTGCTCGCGCTGACGGAAAACCGTCCCAAGACGGTCTATTTCCTGTCGGGTCATGGGGAGAAAAGCATCGAGGACGGATACCGCAGCCTGCAGCGGGCGCTGCACGGAGAAAATTACATCCTAAGGGAACTCTATTTGACCGAAACCGGCGGGGTGCCGCCGGACGCCCACTGCCTGGTGATTGCGGGCCCCCGCAAGGAACTGATTGCCTCGGAAAGCGCGGCATTGGACAGGTATCTCGACAGGGGAGGAAACCTGCTGGCCCTGATCGATCCCTATTCGGACGGCGGTCTCAAGCCTCTGATCGAGGACTATGGCATCGTCCTGCACGAAAACTCTATCGTCGACCGGAACAGTCAACTCTCGGGGGGCGAGTACCTGTTCCCGGCCGTAAGCCGGTACCAGCCGCACGCGATCACGCGCAACATGACCTACATGTCTTTTTTTCCCGTGGCCCGTTCTCTGGCCGTAAAATCCGAAAACGGGAAGGGAGCCGAGCCCCGGCCTCTGGCGCTGACTTCCCCGGGATCCTGGGGGGAAACCGATCGTGGAGGACTGCTGGAGGGTCGCGCCGCTTTTCAATCGGGAAGCGATCTTCCCGGCCCTTTGATCCTCGCAGCGGTTACCGCCCGGAAGCTTGAGCCGACCGGAAAAGAAAGCCGTATTGCGGTTTTCGGAGACTCCGATTTCGCCTCCGACGACTACCTGGACATCTCGGGCAACAAGGATTTCATCTTGAATACGATCGCCTGGCTGGCGGAAGCGGAAAACCGGATCACCCTGCGTTCCCGGCCTTCGGGTTTCATGCCGATCATCCTCACCCAAAACCAATCCCGTCTCATGTTCTGGTTGTCCCTGGTTCTGCTGCCGGGCCTGATTGCCGCAGCGGGCGCAGCGGTCGGCATTCGAAGCCGGCGCGGATGAGCGGGAAATCAGCGGGAAGATAAGAATTCGAGTGGACCATGCATAAGGATTTGCGCTTAAGGGGAATCATCGTTTTCGGGCTGGTGTTTATCGGCCTCTGCGGCCTGCTGTGGTGGGAGGATCGACCGGTCAGCCCCCTGCCTGTAAAGGGGGACCGGTTGATCGTTTTCGACCCGGCGGATGCCGTGTGGTTGGAGCTTTCATCGGCCGGGGCCTCCCCGATCCGGTGTGAAAAAAAAGCGGCAGGCTGGGTGCTGGTGAGGCCGGAACCGGAAGGAGTCCGGGCGGATGCACGGGAGATCGCCGGGATTCTTGAAGCCCTTTCTAAAGCCAGGATCGTCGATGTGATCGCAAGGGCTCCGAAAGACCTTGCCGGCTTCGGCTTCGACGCACCCCCGGCGGCGGCGGCCCGCATCGGGCTTAAAGACGGAGAAAAGCTTTCGATTGCCTGCGGAAGCGACATTCCCCTCAACTTGATGTATGTTTACGGCCGGAGCAGCGCCTCACCGGATCTCTACATGCTCTTCAACGGCGTCCGGCAGGCGATCCGCAAGAGCCCTTTCGAACTTCGCGACAGACGGGTTCTATCGTTTGATCCGGATCGCATTTACCGGATCGAGATCGCTTCCAACGGAAAGCGCATTAACCTCGAGCGGAAGCCCTCCTGGCAAATCACCGATCCGCTGAAGACTTTAGCCGACCAGGAAAAAGTCTCTGCCTTGATCGAAAAATTCGCCCGGGTGGAGATGAAGGCGATTTTCCCCGAAAAAACCGACCGCCCGGAGGCAATCGGCCTCGCGCCGCCCCGGGTCGAACTCCGCCTGTGGTCTTCAGATATCGAAGAGCCGATCCGGCTGCGGCTGGGAGCTCCCGGGGACTCCGGAGGGGTTTACGCGCAGAGCGATCGGATCGAAGAACCGTTTCTGCTGGAAAACCTCCTGCAGGAACACTTATCGAACCGCACTGAGAAGCAGATCGATCGTATAGCCGGGGATCCGATGGAGGATCCGATCAAAGATCCGATCAAAGATTTGGTCGCGAGTCTGGCCGAAACCCGCGCGCTTGTGTTCGATCGCAGCCGGATCAGCTTCATCCGGTGGGAGTCGGGAGGAATCGAAGTCGCGCTGGAGCGGGAAGAAGACGGGTCCTGGAACCTGCGGAAACCTTTTCATGCCCTGGCCGACGAAAGCGCCGTGGATATGTTGCTGCGCGGCATATCGAGCTTGCGGGTTACCGGTTTCCCGGAGCAGCGGGCGTTTGCGGAGAAAACCCTGCCGCCGGGAAGCCTGAAAATCGGTCTTGAAAACCGGGAAGGGGGCGAACAAGTGCTGGAGCTTGCCCCGGGTGCCGATGCCGCCGCTTACCTTGGCAGATCGAGCCTGCATGCGCGAGGTTTCGACGCAGATCCAGCCATGGCGGCCGCTCTATTCGACCTGGATCCCGAAAAATTACGGGATAGGCACCTGCTGCGCTTCGACCCTGTGCGGATCGAGAGAATCGAGATCCGCTACCCGGATCGACGGATTACCTGTGAGAAAAAGGGAGGCTTCTGGCAGATCACACAGCCTTCCCTGGGAATTGCCGACGGCCCCCTCGTGTGGAAGATGCTTTTTGCACTCGTGGAAGCCCGTTTCGAACGGATTGCCGGCGACGGCCGCTCTCCCTGCGACAGCGCCGCTTCCCCTTCTCTTGAGATTCTTCTATGGCAGGAAGCGGCAGAATCCGCGGATACGCTTAAAGTCGTCCTGGATGGCGGCAGGCAAGCGGTCGCGCTCAGCAGCACCGCAGGGGGATGTCTGATCGCCCCGGCGGCCGTGTTTGAAGGGCTTCCGCAAAGTGCCGGAGAGTTGGTGTTTCGGCGCTGAGGATCGGACTGCGCCTCTCTTACAATCTCGGGCCGGACGCTTTTAATGCAAGGCTGGCCGGGCTCGCAATGACACGCAGCTCAAGCTATGCTATAAGTTATAGCTCAGTTCAATGAAATAGGGGTGGTCGTTTAAAGGTTCAAGGGTTCAAGGTTCAGAGTTTAAGAACCGCGCCGGTTTCCAGGTTTCGGAGGAATCATATTCTAAGGCTTTGAAATTACGACAACGGTTGAACCTTTTGACGCGAAACCGTGAACGGCTTCAAATACATGAGGAAAAAAATGCCTATATATACCTACCGGTGCGAGAAATGCGGAACGAGTTTCGAGAAGTTGTTTCTCTCCTTCGAGAAGGCGAAAGAAAAAATGAGATGCCCGGAATGCAGAGCCGTCGTAAAGAGGGATTATTCGAAACAGCGTTTTTTCGCTTCGTCGAATCCGTATGCCAGGGAGTTATCGGAAGATACTGAAGAATATCGGGAGATGCACTACCATGAAAAAAAGAAGGACTGGGAGAAAGCGGCAAAAGCCGCAGAAGGGGTAAGCGAATTCGCTAAAAACAAGTTTCTGCAGAAGGCACGCCAAGAGAAATCGGAGGCATAAGGGGACTTTAAAATAAGCGTCCGACATCGAATGCCGCCGATCGCGGGAAACGCCCAACGTCGAATACAGGAACATCCGATCCGGATCTGCAGCCTTCAGATGAAGGAAACCAGCTCGATAACGTCGGTCATGGTGTAGAAGGCCTTGAATGCCTCGATGAAGTCTTTCCCATGGAACGTGACGGTCACCCCGTCCAACCGCTCCACTCCGGGAATCCGCAGGGTCCGGTCGGCCGAGGAGGCGGTGGTAAAGCGGACCTGGAGATCCGCGGGGCCGTCCACGCGAAAGGCGCGCCAGCGGTCCTTTCGGGAAAGGGCTTTTCCGACACCCTCGTAGATCCGTTCCCGGCTTTTTTTCGGCGGAAGGCACATGGCGGCATAGGCGCTGATTCCCCGTTTCACCGCAACGGTCACCACCCCCGTGAGAAGCTTTTCGGCTTCGATCCCTGCCTTGTCGTCTCCGGTAACGAGCGCCACCGGAACCCCGTAATATCCGGCAATGCCCGCACTGAGCCCGATTTCACCGATCGTCGTGCCGTTTACGCGGACTTCGGCGATCCGGCCGGTGAATACGTGGACGATGTTTGCGCCTGCGGTCCCGGCCATCCCGTGATATCCCACCAGGAAGGCGGCATCGAAGCCCATTTCCACCCCTTCCATCATGCACAGCGGTCGGGGGGAGCCCATCACCAGGGAGACCCGGTCATCGAGTTCGTCGGGAATGAGGTTGAGCCCCACGTTGTGGGAATCGGAAACGACCACTTCCGTTGCACCCGCATCGAAGGCGCCGCGCACCGCGGCGTTGACCTCCTCGGTCATCATTTTTCTGGCCCAGGCGTATTCCCTTCCCGCCGGAGAGGACTGTTCCTGCCGGACGATGCAGCCGATCCCTTCGATATCTGCAGATATGTAAATTTTCATGATTCTCGGGTTTCTCCTCCCTGTCTCGTTTTATCCATATGAATCCCCGTTTGCGGGTGCAGCCCCCCTCCCATACGACGATCGATTCGAAGACGCAAGCAGGATTTTCGCATGGGAGGCGATCGAACTCGACGCATCGGGCAAGCGGTTGGGCTTTTTAGCAGAATGAAACGGGGCCATCCATGCGGAAACGATCTACCCCTGCGGATGGCCGTACAGATGGCAGGCGACCCGGCGGCCGTCTTCAACCTCCCGAAGGGAAGGCTCCGTCCGGCTGCACGGTTCGAAGACCTCGGGGCATCTGGGATGAAACCGGCAGCCCTTCGGGATGTCGACCGGGCTCGGGACATCCCCGGGGAGAACGGCCAAGGCGCTGCGCCGGCGCGGGTCCGGGAGGGGAAGCGATGCCATGAGCGCCCGGGTGTAGGGATGGAGCGGATTTTTGAAAAGGCCCGACTTGGGTGCGGTTTCCACGATTTTTCCAAGGTACATCACCGCGATGCGGTGGCTGACATGCTTGATCACCCCAAGATCGTGCGAGATGAAAAGATATGCGTATCCGTGCCGTTTCTGAAGGTCCAGGACCAGGTTGAGGATCTGTGCCTGCACGGAGACGTCAAGCGCCGAAGTGGGCTCGTCGAAGACGATGAGCTCGGGGGATGTGATCAGCGCCCGGGCGATGCCGATGCGCTGCCGCTGGCCGCCGCTGAACTCGTGGGGGTAGCGGTACATGTGCTCTTCGTTCAAGCCGACTTCGGCAAGGATCGCCCGGACTCTGCGGACAGTCTCCGAACCCCTGGCCATGCGGTTGATCTCGAGCGGATAGCCCACGATCTTTTTTACAATCATCCTGGGATCGAGAGAGGACTGCGGATCCTGAAACACCACCTGCATCTTCCTCCGGATGACCCGTAGTGCTTTTCCGTGCAGAAGAGTGAGGTCCGTACCCCGGAAATAGACCTTTCCGCGATCCGGAGCCAGCAGGTGGAGGATCAGGTATCCCACCGTGGATTTCCCACAGCCGGACTCGCCTACAAGCCCCAGGGTCTCTCCGGAATCGACGCGAAAGCGCACCCCGTCAACGGCCTTGATGTATTCCTTCTTCCGGCCCATGAATCCGTACGGAACGGGGAAATATTTGGCCAGATCGACGGCTTCTACGATCGGTTCCATTTTATTTAACCACGAAACACACGAAATACACGAAAAAAATCATAGGATGAAGCCTTCTGTTTTGATTTCCGGGTGATGCACGGTTGATAGCCGATCTCAACTTTTGCTGTCTCTTTAACCACGAAACACACGAAATACACGAAAAAAATCATAGGATGAAGCCTTCTGTTTCGGTTTCCGGGTGATGCACAGTTGATAGCCGATCTCAACTTTTGCTGTCTCTTTAACCACGAAACACACGAAGTACACGAAAAGATTCATAGAATGATCCTTTCGATTTTGACTTTCGGGTAATGGCAGAAGTTTATGATCAAACCCAGTTTCATTCCCGTTGCTTTGAGATAATTGAATACCTGGGCCTTGTGTTCCGGTGCGATTTCCTTAGCGGCTTTGATTTCTACAATGACTTTTTCATAACAGATCAGATCCGGTTTATAGGTCTGCTTAAGCGGCTCCCCCTTGTAAAACAAGCGAAGCTCTCTTTGGGAAGCAAAGGGAATTTTTCGCTGTCTTAGCTCTTTCTCCAGACATTCCTGGTAAACTGCTTCCAAAAATCCGCAACCCATCTCACGATACACCTCAAAAACAGCGCCCTGGATGGCATAAGATTCTTCCGAGTATAAGATTTTTTCGTGTATTTCGTGTGTTTCGTGGTTCATAATCCTCCTCGCAAAATCTCCAGCATCTCACAATACCTTTCAAGAACCGCCTGGATGGCATAAGATTTATCCGGGTATAAAGATTTTTTCGTGTATTTCGTGTGTTTCGTGGTTCATGATCCTGTCCTATCTGTGGTTTTTTTTCCCTTCCCAGAGATGGCAGGCCACCGAATGCTCCGCACGCACCTCCCGAAGCAAGGGAACCTCCTTGTCGCACACCTCCATGCGGTACCCGCAACGCGGATGGAACCGGCATCCCGCCGGGGGCCGGATGAGCCCGGGCACCGTCCCGGCGATCACCTCCAGGGTCTCCTTCTCCTCGTCGATTCGGGGAATCGCCCTCAGAAGACCCCGGGTGTAAGGATGTGACGGAGAGGAAAAAAGATCTTCCACCGGGGCCGTCTCCACGATCTTTCCTGCGTACATGACCGCCACACGGTCGCAAAGCTGGGCGATGACCCCCAGATCGTGGCTGATGAAAAGAACCGAGACCCCCGCCTGCCGGGTGAGCTCGTTTAGAAGGGTCAACACCTGGGCCTGGATGGTGACATCCAAGGCCGTGGTGGGTTCGTCCGCGACCAGAAGATCGGGCCGGCAGGAGAGCGCCATGGCGATCATGGCCCGCTGCCGCATCCCCCCGGAAAGCTCGTGAGGGTATTTCAAGAGAACCTTCTCCGGATCGGGCATCCTCACCTGTTCGAGCATCTCCCGGCAGATCTGATGCGCCTGGGAGCCATCGACGCGACGGTGTCGCCGGACCACCTCCTGCATCTGGTTTCCCACCGTAAATACCGGATTGAGAGAGCTCATCGGCTCCTGGAAGATCATGGAGATCTCGTTTCCACGGATCCGACGCATCTGCGTTTTGCTCAGGGAAAGCAGGTTGCGGTTCTTGAAGAGGATTTCGCCGCCTGATATCTTTCCGGGCGGATCTGCGATCAGACGCATGACCGCTCGGGCCAATACCGATTTTCCGCATCCCGTTTCACCCACCAGCCCGAGAATCTCTCCTCTGCCGATTTCAAGATCCACCTCTTCCAGGGCAAGCACCACGCCCTGGTAGGTGTGGAACCGCACCGAGAGACTCCGGATCTGCAACAGGGTTTGCGCCATGGGCTACCGCCGGATCCTGGGGTCCAGGATATCGCGGAGCGCGTCTCCGAGGATGTTGAAGCCGACGACCGTGGCCAGGATGAAAATGCCGGGAAAGGTGGCATACCACCACTGGTCCATGAGAAACTTCCTCCCCATGCTGATCATGGCGCCCCATTCGGGGGTGGGCGGCTGGGCGCCGAGCCCGATGAAGCTGAGCGATGCGGCGATCAGGATCGTTTCCCCCAGGATGAGCGTCGAAAGCACGATGACCGATGAAAAACAGTTGGGAACGATATGGTGCAGGATGATCCAGCCGCTGCCTGCGCCGCTTGCCCGGGCTGCGGCCACAAACTGGCGCTCCTTGACGGCCAGGGCTTCTCCCCGGACCATCCGGGCGAACTTCGGGATCATCACGAAGGCCACGGCCGTAATCGCGTTGTTGAGATTCGGCCCCAGGGCCGCCGCCAGGGCCATGGCCAGCACCAGAGGGGGGAAGGAAAGGATGACATCCATCACCCGCATGATGAAGTTATCCGTACCTCTCCCCAGGTACCCGGAAGCGGCTCCGATCAAAGATCCGATTCCCCCTGCGATCAGGATGACGAAAACCCCGATCCTGAGGGAAATCCTGGCTCCGTAAATCACCCGGCTCAGAATGTCCCGGCCCAGCTCGTCGGTTCCGAACAGATGGGTCGTAGAGGGCGGACTGAGCCGCTCGGCCAGGCTGATGCGCACCGGATTGTACGGGGAGAGAATCGGGGCGAAAAGCGCCATCAGCACCATTACCGTGATGACGATAAATCCGGCGACCGCAGACGGGTTTTTCCGAAGAAGCCTCAGGGTGAAAAAAGCCTCCCGGATCTGCCATTCATGTTCTTTGTAGAGTTTTTCCCACACGGGAGCCCTCAATACCGGATCTGCGGGTCAAGAAACGCGTAAATCACATCGACCCCCAGGTTGATCAGCACATAGGCGAGGGAAACCACCAGCGTGAATCCCATGATCGCCGGAAAATCGAGGAAATTGACCGAATCCACCACGTACTTTCCCATGCCGGGCCAGTTGAAAATCGTCTCGGTGAGGATTGCGCCGCCGAGCAGCTCTCCGATCGAAAGCCCGGTGATGGTCACCGTGGGGATCAGCGAGTTTTTCAGGCAATGCTTCAGAATCACCCGGGCCTCGGAAAGGCCGTTTGCCCGGGCGGTGGTGACGAAGTCCTGCCCCATGACCGAGATCATGGAGGATCGAACGATGCGCGTAATGATGGCAAGATACACATAGGAAAGACAGAAGGCCGGTAGCAGGATGTGCCGCAGGGCGTTTTTAAAAACGGTCCAATCCCCATAAAGCAGGCTGTCGATCAGGTAAAGCCCGGTCACGTGGAGCGGCGGATCGATGGTGATGTCCAGCCGGCCGGATCCGGGGAGCCAGCCGAGCTTCCGGTAGAAGAGCAAAAGCAGCATCAGCCCCAGCCAGAAGACGGGCATGGAGACCCCGAAAACCGAAAAGACCCGCGAGACGTGGTCGACGGGCCGGTTCCGCCGGACTGCCGAGAGGATTCCAAGCGGCACTCCCACCGCCACACAGAGCAGCATGCTGGCCAGGGTGAGCTCAAGGGTTGCCGGAAAAAAGTCCTTCAGGTCATCCGTCACCGGGCGCTGGTTCCGGATGGAGAAACCGAGGTCGGCCAGGAAAAGCCCGGTCAGATACCTCAGGTACTGCTCCGCCAGGGGCCGGTCCAGACCCATGGACCGCCGCAGATTTTCCACCGCCTCCCGGCTGGCCTTCTGGCCGGCCATCATCCGTGCCGGGTCCCCGGGGATGGCATGCGAGATGATAAACACCAGCAGCGTCACCCCGAGGAGCACCGGAACGAGATAGAAAAGCCTCTTCAGGACATAGGTGAGAATCCTCATCTATTCCTTGCCGATGGATTCGAAGTTGTACATCGACTCAAGCATCGGATTATACACATACCCCTTCACCGATTTGCGCGTGGGGACGATCGTCTGGGTCTGGTAGAGGAAGATATACGGCGCATCTTCCATGATGATGTCCTGGGCCTCGTTGTAGAGCCGCGTGCGCTCCTTCTGATCGCTCAGGGTGAGGGCCTTGCGGATCCGCTCGTCGACCTTTTCATTCTGATAGAAACTGCGGTTTCCCGGCAGGCCGAAGTTTTTCGAATCGAACCAGAAATTCATGAACATGGACGGATCCGCATAGTCCGGGCTCCAGGCACCCAGGCAAAGCTCGAAATCCCCCCGGTCGATCTTGTCCCGCAGCGTGGGGTTTGCCATGAGCTCAAGCTTCAGGTTCACGCCGATATCGGCGAAGTTGCTCTGGAGGATCGCCGCGATCTGCTCCCAGGAGGCGCGGCGCTCCGAATAGATCAGGGTGAACTCCAACCCCTTCGCCGCACCGGCTTGCTCGAGAAGCTTCTTTGCCTTTTCCACATCGCGCTTGAACTGGAAGACATTGGGGTTATGGCCCCACATCCCCTTGGGCACCGGCCCTCGCATCTGAACCCCGTTTCCCTGGAGCACGTGGTCGATGACCCCCTGGTAATCCACCGCGTAGTTTAATGCCTGGCGAACCCGTTTGTCCGCGATTTTTCCCTTTTGGCAGTTCAGATACACGTATTCCACAAGCTGGGAGGGGTACCGCCGGACCGCGATGTCCGGATTTTTCTCCAGGGCCGGGATCTGGTCGATGAGGATTCCCTCGGCGATATCGATGTCCCCGCTTTCAAGCGCCATGCGCTGATCCGAAGACTCCCGCATGAATCGGATGATCACCCGCTTCACCCTGGGCTTCTCCCCCCAGTAGCCCGGTTTGGCCTCCATCACGCAGCGCTCCCCCCGGGACCATTCGACGATTTTAAACGGGCCGCTTCCGTCCGTGTTCTGAGCCAGCCACGCCTGTGACAGGTCGCCATTCTTTTCATGCTTGGCGATGTTGGGGTTGACAATGGAGGCGGCGTCGGTGGCCAGGGTCTGCAGAAAGGGTCCGAAAGGGCTTTTGAGCGTGATCTTGACGGTCATATCGTCCAGCGCGTCCACGGTCTTAACGGCGCCGATGTTGTCTGCCGGGCCTTTTCCGATTTTAAGGACCCGTTCGAAGGAAAACTTTACCGCTTTTGCATCGAGCGGGGCTCCGTCGTCAAAGGTGATTCCCTTCCGGATCTTGAAGGTCCAGATCAGGCTGTCCGCGGAAACGGTCCACGATTCGGCTGCCATGGGTTCCACCTCCGTGGAGCCTTCGCCGTTTACCACTTTGTACCGGACCAGGCGGTCGTAGGAAGGATAGATCTGGCGCCAGTCGATGTTGTCGCTTGAAACCGCCGGATCCAGCGTATGGATGTCCGAGGAAACGCCCACGACGAGCGTATCCTTACCGGCGCCATACAGGGCGGATGCGAACACAAGGACCCCCAGGAAAGAAACGATCGATGTGAAGACTCCTTTTTTTTTCATCGCTTTGCTCCTTTGCGTTTGCGTTGTAGTAAAAAAGTCGATCGAGGATAAGGATCAGGGATAAGGAAAAGGATAAAGATCGGGCGAAGCACCCGATTCCTGAAAGGCAGTCTATTGCAGGAGAGGCGCTGTTTTCAAGAAAAAAATGCGGAGATGCGCATCGGCCGGATCGGTCATCTCAAAGAGCCTAAAGCGGCTTTCGATCGAGCCGGAAAAAACCGCAGCCGTATTTGGAGCGCCATACTACAATCCCAGGTAGGCTGTCTTGACGTGCGGATTTTCGAGTAGCTCCCTGCCGGCTCCTTCCATCACCGCACGGCCATGCTCGAGCACGTACCCCCGATTGCTCAGGCTCAAGGAATGCTTCACGTCCTGCTCCACCAGAAGAACGGTGGTGCCCTGCTCGGCGATGTGCCTTATGGTTTCGAAGATGCTCTTGATCAGGATGGGGGCTAAGCCCAGGGAGGGCTCGTCCAGCATGAGAAGCTTCGGCTTGGCCATCAGCCCCCGGCCGATGGCCACCATCTGCTGCTCGCCGCCGGAGAGTGTCATGGCCATCTGAGCCGTCCGTTCTTTGAGCCTCGGAAACAGCGTATAGACTTCCTCCAGGGTTTTTTCTCTGCTCCGACCGGCGCGCGGATTATAGGCGCCCACGATGAGATTGTCCTGGACGGACATGAGCGTAAACAACCGCCGGCCCTCCGGCACCTGCACGATGCCGCGCTCGACGACCGTCTCGGGGGCGAGCGCATGAATCGGATTTCCCTCGAAGAGGATCCGGCCGCCTGCCGGGTTCATCAGACCCGAAATGGTTTTCAGCAGGGTGGATTTGCCTGCTCCGTTTCCGCCGATGATGCTCACCACCTCTCCCTCTTCCACCGTGAGCGAGAGATCGAAGACGACCTGCACGTCGCCATAGAAAACGTCGATATTGCGTACCTCAAGGAGCGCCATAATCATCTCCCAGGTAGGCCTTGATCACCCGCTCGTCGCCGGCCACTTCGCTCGGGGTCCCCTCCGCGATTTTCAGCCCGAAGTGCAGCACGGCGATCCGGTCCGACAGCGCCATGATGGCGCGCATGATGTGTTCGATGACGAAAATGGTCATGCCTTCCTCCCGCAGCCGCTTGATGATGGCCACCATCTCATCCACTTCGGTGGGCCGCAGCCCGGCCATGACCTCATCGAGCAGCAGCAGGGCAGGGCGGGTGGCCAGGGCCCTGGCGATCTCCAGCCGTTTCCGGTCGGCGATGGTGAGATTGCCGGCGCGGATGTCCGCCAGGCCTTCCATGTTCAGATGACAGAGGACCTCCCGCGCGCGTTTCTCGGCCTCTGAGGTTTTGTCCGTGGTGGCGAAGGCGCCCACCATGACGTTGTAGAGCACGGTCCTGGAAGCAAAGGGTTTGACGATCTGGAAGGTGCGGGCAATCCCCTTGCGGCACAGGTTCCAGGGTTTCCAACCTCCGATCTTCTCGCCCCGGAAGAAGATCTCCCCGGCGGTCGGCGGGTAGACTCCTGCGACACAGTTGAAAAGGGTGGATTTACCGGCGCCGTTCGGGCCGATCAGGCCGACAATATCGCCTTCTTCCACGCTCAGGCTGAAATCTTCCACGGCCTTGATGCCGCCGAAGTGCTTTTTTACCCGGGTGAGCTCGAGGATCTTCATACGGCGGCCTCCCGGACACCGAAGAGCCGGTTCATCGCCGCCTGGTAGATGCGGCTCAGGGGCTCCTGCAGGCCGCGCGGTTGATAGATCATGACCAGGATCAGCACGACTCCGAGGATGATCAGGTGGAGCCCCGGAAGGGTGCTGCCGAAATAAATGCGGGAAAAATCGCCGACGGGGCGAAGCAGGAGCGCACCGAGGATCGGGCCGGTGATCGAGCCGCGGCCGCCGATCAGCGCGATGAAGGCGATCTCGAAGGAGATGTCGAGACTCATGACGCTTTTGGGGTGGATGTAGAGCGTAAACTGCGCCCAGAATGTGCCGGCGAAGGCGGTGAGAAATGCGCTTATGGCCATGGCGACCAGCTTGGCCCTGGCGACGTTTACTCCTAACGACTGGGCGGCCTCCGGCTCTTCGCCGCCTGCCGTCAGGCAGTAGCCCAGCTTGGATCGCGATACCATCCAGGTGAGCGCCAGAACGCCGGCAAGCATGAAAAGAATGATGTAGTAATAGGGTTCCTTTTCGGCGAACATGAAGTGGACAAACCCGGTTTTAAGGGGGGGGATCTGAAGTCCCCTGGGGCCGTTTAACCGGAAGGGGCCCAGGTTATCGATATTTTCCACCATCACCCGGATGCCTTCGGCAAAGGCAATGGTTGCCAGCGCAAAATAAGCGCCGCGCATCTTGAATGTGGGCAGCCCGATCACCACTCCGGCAATGGATGCCAAAACGGCTCCGATCAGCATGCCGATCCACGGGCTGATGCCGTACTGGAGCGAGAGCACGGTGGAGGTGTACGCCCCGATTCCGACGAAAGTCGCATGCCCCAGGGGCAGCACCCCGGCAAACCCCCCGACCAGATTCCAGCTTGTCGTCAGGTACGCGTAAAGGTACAGCAGGATCACGATATGCAGGTAAGTTGCGCTGCGCACCATCAGCGGCAACCCCAGCGCGATCAAAGCAACTCCGATCAGCGGCAGCTTACGCGCAAGCAACGGGTTCATCGAAAACACCTTCGCAGCTCGATCGTCTATATTTCCCATTTAACCACGAAACACACGAAAGACACGAAAAAATCAAGAATCCCCTCTTGGGCTTCCTTTCGTGCATTTCGTGTATTTCGTGGTTTGATCTGATCGCATGCGCATTCCGTTTATAAGTCGATCACCAGTCGTATTTTACCCCGAAAAGACCCGAGGGCTTGAGAAACAGAAAGATCAGGAAGAGCCCGTAAACGATGGCCTCGGTCCAGGTGGCCGTCATGAACTGGGGCCCGACCGATTCGATGATTCCGATGATCATCCCCCCCAGCAGCGCTCCGGCGATGCTTCCGAGGCCTCCCAGCACCACGATGATGAAACACTTGATGTCGAAAAGCACCCCCACAGACGGGAAAACATTATAGAAAGGAATCAGGGTCACACCGGTGATCCCGGCCACGGCCGTGCCGATTCCGAAGGTGATGTTGTACATCTTATATTGGTTGATCCCCTGCAGGCTGGCCGCTTCCCGGTCGAGGCTTGTCGCCCGCACCGCCCGGCCCATGCGGGTTTTCTGTAAGAAGCCGTAGACCGCCAGGGCGGTCACGATGGCGGTGCAGAACCCCCACAGCTTTGGCACCGAAATCAGCATCTGCCCGATCTCCAGCATTTTTCCCTGCAGTGGGTTCGTCTGAATGTTTCGGTACTGGGGACCGAAGATAAGAAGGGAAAGATTGTCCAGGATGTACCAGAGTCCGGTGGTGACGATAATGACGGTGATCGGTTCACGGACCTGCTTTTCAGCCTTGAAGATGGGCTTGATCACGATATCCTGGAGGAAGTAGCCGAAACAGAACATGACCGGCACCACGGCCGCCAAGGCGAGGTAAGGGTGGATCCCCGTGAGGGCCACGGTCCAATACGCCACATACATCCCCACCATGAGCAGTGACCCATGGGCGAAGTTGATGACCTTGAGCACCCCGAAAATCACCGTGAGACCCAGGGCGGCCAATCCGTAGATGGATCCCATGAGGATGCCGTTGAGGGTGTCTTCAAGGATGAAAAGCATCGGATCCCCCTGTTTACGGAAGACGCTTGTGAAACTTCAAAGCGTTCAGCGTTCAGCGTTCAGTGTTCTGGCTTCTTCTCTTAACTGTTTGTATTATTTGGATTTTGAATTTCAAATTTGTTTCGGTTTCCGGATTTTAAATGTAGAGATTTTTAGGTTGGGTTGAGTGTAAACGAAACCCAACACAAGTTCTGGCCGCTTTCGCCATTTGATCGAAAAAAAAACTTCTTGAGATTTTTCTTTCCTGAACGCTGAACCCCTGAACGCTGAACACTCGAAGTTTCATATAACAGGCGAAAACAAACGCCGCCGCAAGGCGTAATCGCCCTGCGGCAGCCTCGACACAGAGACGCGCACGAATTGTCTCTTTGACAGAC
>QZKK01000101.1 GCA_003599475.1 Desulfobacteraceae bacterium | reverse complement strand
GGACTTGATCCGGCATCCAGAACCTGTTGAAATAACTGGATTCCGGCTTTCGCCGGAATGACAAAAAGGGTCAATTCTCGACTTTTTACGAGACCGTCAATATTCAATAATCAAACTTTCCGGTCTATGAAAAGTCGGAAGCCCTTGCTGCCGGCGATTGATTCGTTTGAATATTTCTTTCTTTGACGATTTTGCCTTATTGTTTGCGATTTGATGCTTGGAACTTGTGATTCTCTTTCCTTCTTCCTGTGGAGCCCCTACTTCAGCGGCAGGACGAATTTAAAACACGACCCTTTCCCCGCTCCGTCGCTTTCAACCCAGATTTTTCCTCCGTGCAGCTCGACCAGCTTGCGGGTCAATGAAAGTCCCAAGCCGGTTCCCTGCTTGCGGCCGGTTTGGAGATCTTTTACCTGTTCGAATGCGTCGAATATCCGCTCCTGATTCTGCTTTGCAATTCCGATTCCACTGTCCGCCACCGAAATCAGAATGCATTCACATACATTTTCAACATCGATGGCAGGTTCGTCGGGCGTACCTGCGATAAATTTCATGTCCTTTGCATCGCTCCGGCGCCGCCCGCCGCGGACCCCCCAACGGACCGTTTCCGCACTCACCCGGATCTTTCCGCCGTCCGGTGTAAACTTGGCTGCGTTCGAAAGAAGATTGTAGAGAATCTGCCTCATCTTGCGCTCGTCTACATGGACCTTACCGGAAATTCCACTCGAATCGGTTTCCAGCCCGATGCCATGCTTGATCGCTTTTTCCCTGATCATGATCAGACTGTCCTGCAGAAGCCCTGCCAAATCTACCTCGGACAGCTCCAGTTCCAGTTTGCCGGCCTCCACCTTGGCAAGATCGAGGATGTCATTGATCAAAGAAAGCAGGTGCTTGCCGCTTATGGCAACATCTTCGAGGAACTCGGCCTGCTGCGTGTTCAACTCTCCAAAATTCCTGTCCAACACCAATTCGGTAAACCCGAGGATATGGTTTAAGGGAGTACGAAGCTCATGGCTCATGTTGGCCAGAAACTCCGTTTTTGCCAGGTTGGCCAGCTCGGCGTGTTCCTTGGCTTCCAGGGCTTCGGCCTGTGCAGCCTTCCTTTCGTTAATTTCGTTTTTCAAGAGCTCGTTTGTTTCCGCCAAATCGCTTGTACGGTTCTGAATCCGTATTTCAAGCTCTTCCTGAATCTGCCGCAGCTCGGTTTCGACCCTTTTTCGCAGGTCGATTTCGATTTTGAGATTTTCCAGGTTGAGCATGTTCTGCAGCGAAATCGCCACGTAACTTGCAATGATGCTGAAAACGTTGACATCATCGGCATCAAATGCATGGGGATCCTCATGGCTGAGATTGATCACCCCGATCGGCTGGTTTTCCACCAGCATCGGGATCACAAGAAGGCTTCCGATCCTGACTCTGCTCTCAGGATCGAAAATAAACCCGTTGGAGCAGCTCGCGTCGTCTACGACGACCGGCTTCTTTTCAAGCATGGCCTGCCCGGCGACACCCTCACCGAGAGCGAAGCTGTAGACAAGGTCTTTTTTGGAGAATATTTTTTCCGCAGGAATCCTGAATTTGTTTTTTGAGGAATCGGCGGCGCTTACCAGAAAGAGGCGGCTTTCTTGCCGATCCAGGAGCATGATCGAACAGTTCCGGGCAGCCGTATTGTCAATGATGACGTTCAGGATAAAATCGCAGGCCTGCTCGAAGTCCTGCTTGTAGAGCAGCCCCATGCCCAGTTCACGGATGAGGGAAAGTTCCGCGATTTTTTCTTCAAATCGGTTCTGGGCAGACTTGACGTGCTCCCTGAGCAGCCTGTTCTCCCTTTCCAGTTTTTCGAAGTGTACGCTTTCCATTGCTTGCTTCAACTGAAGACTTCCAGGAATTCTTCTATATTCGAGCGCTGCGCCTTGAGATCATCCACAATGAAGTCGATCTCCTTCGAGGAAAGATGCAGCCTCTTTTGGATATCCTCCAGGCTGGGAAGGGATCCGCTTCCGGATCCGTTTCCGATCTGGCCCATCTTGGCTTTAATGCAGAGATAATCGGCAAGCTCTAGAATGGATGCAAATCTTTGGGCATTCGGGGGGCATTGGTTCGAACTATGGTGGTAGCGGCACGGGACTCGCAGTTCTTCCGGAAAATTCCACCGTTTCATCATCAGCCCGGACAATTCGCTGTGGTCGATGCCCAGGCGCTCCTTTTCCTCTTTATACAGTGAAACGCCGCTGTTTAACGCCTCCTTGTAGACGCTGCCGTATTCTTCGGGCAAATACTTCGCGAACACGATCTTTCCCATATCGTGGAGGAGGGCACTTAAGAAAACCTTCTCCACATTTCCGACGCTCTTTCTCCTGGCGATCTCTCTGGCAGCAGTGGCGCAGGCAATGGAGTGCAGCCACAATTGCTTCAGATCGAGAATGCCGTGAGCATCCTTTTCCATAAACGATGAAAACACATTCATTCCGATTGTAAGACCGATGACTTCGTTGAATCCCACAATCGTAATCGCGCGCGGGATCGTATCGATTTCCTTCATGAAGCCGTAGTATGCGGAATTTGCCAGCTTGAGCAGCTTTCCCGCGATTGCCTGGTCCTTTTCGATGACAAGCGCCAGATCCTGAGCGGAGGTTCGTTCGCTTTGGGCAAGACTCAAGATTTTTTCGACGATAACGGGAAGGGTCGTCAGGTTGGTATTTTTCCCCCTGATGATATCGACTATTTTTTTTTTCAGCTCCATCTGTACAGACCTTCCAATGATGAAGGATCGGTCAAAAAAAAGAGTGACCGGGAGACGTCAGAGCAAAAACCTCCCATGCAGTGGATAAAGCAAATTTCGGACCAATATCATTCGGATCCGACCGCATCCTGTCGGTGCTCAATTTTCTATCGATTGTGGCGAGGTCAGGTCTGTTGAGGAGGTCATTCTCTTGTCATGCTTTTGACGTCTGCGGCATCAGAAACGGTCTCGATTTTTTGATGATTCGGAAGAATCCGGATCGGATTTTATGCCTGCCTTCGGGATCGGTTCGACCTGCTGGTTTGTTCGGATATGGATGTCTCTTTGCGGGAACGGGATTTCGATTCCGGCATCCTTCAGCGCTTGAAAAATGGAGAAGTACAGGTTGCTCCGGACCTTCCTTCGGGGGACGTTGCGTACGTCGATCCATATCAGCAGGCCGAAATCCAGCGAGCTGTCCCCGAGTTGTCGAAAACGAACGGCAGGCGGGGGGTACTTTTCCACCAGGGACTCCTTTTCAGCCGCCTGCAGCAGGATTTTCTCTACCTCTCTCGGATCCGAATCGTACGATACACCGACCGGAACTTCCATCCGGATCATGGGAGAGGATAAGGAATAGTTGACGATCGTGCTCGAAATGAGTTCGGAGTTGGGAATCAGGTATTCGATATTGTCTCGCGTTCTGACCCTCGTTGCGCGCAGATAGATATCGGTGATGATCCCCAGAGTGTCGCCTGTTTCGATCCAGTCTCCTTTCCGGATCTTGCCGCCGAAAATAATGGCAAAACCGCTGATGACATTTGCGGCCATGTTCTGGAGACCCAATCCGATGCCGATTCCGACAGCGCCTGCAAAAACGAGCAGAAGCCGCAGGTCGATACCGACGATTCTCAAGGAGACCAGCACACCGATGGCAAGGGTGGCGTACTTGAAAAACGTATTGAGCGCGTATCCCAAACCGGGGTCGATGCCCAGAGCCGGATAGATTCTGTAATCCATGTATGCCTGCAGAAGCCGCGAGGCGAAGATAAATGCAAAAAGAATCAGAAATGCTTTAACAATCGTCCAGCAGGTCACCGGGGTATCGCCCAACTCAAAGACAGTGAAAGACATCAGCCGCTGCAACGGCTCAAGAAGCCCCAGCAGATTGAGCAAAAGAATGCATGTTATCGTAAAGACGGAATAAAGAAGCAATGCCTTCGATGCCCGGAGGAGAAACTGTGCCGGCTCGTCCGAAGAGTCCACCCGCTCTGACCATTTCCGGAGCCTGTTCTGGCCCCGATGATAGACGATCATGATTGTGACAAAGACCGCTGCCGAAGCCCAGATTTTGACAAGAACAACCTTGCCGAGCCTTTCATAGCCGAGGCACCACAGGATCGCTACGACGAAGGAAAAACTGATCAATGGCCGGTAGTACCGATACAAGAAATGGACAAACCCCTGATATCCCCGGTAGGAAAGACCCGGAAGCAGCGACAGGAATGCTTCCTTTTTCAGCAGGAGAAAATACATGACGATGACGATGGAGATGGCGATGACAAACCGCAGCAGTGCGAGGACATCTTTCCGGATCGGGAAGATCTCCGCGCACCAGTAAACGGCCAAGACCAGCATCGCGTAGATCAGTGCCCATCGAACCGGACGATATATTTTCTTTCGATCATCGGGTGCTTCCGGCATGGATTCCCGGGTGAGAAACTCTCTCAAGATCCCGTTTCCCAGCGCCCCGGCCAACCACAGGATCAACAACCGTCCGATCAGTTGAAACCAGTCGGGTCGAAAAAGAATGAAACTGTCGACTATGGCAAAAAGAAGGAGTAAAATGATCGGGATGACCGCCTGGGTGACAATCACCAGAATCGATCGGAGGTACGGATAAACCTTCCCGGGGATTTTGTCCTTTAAAGGACCCACCTCGTCCTCGACCCGCTTCTGCATCCTTTTGCGTCCCGCGATGCTGTAGAAAACGGCCAGGAGAAACGTGAATACGAAAACCGATCCGGCCGCCCCGACCCGTCTGGTCTGCCCCACTGCGTATCGTTTGAAGTCAGGAAATTTCGAAGGAAGCGATTCTATCCAGTGGTAAAGAAATCTGATGGTATCGAAATCCCATCCAAGCGGTTCCCTGACAAACAGAGATTCCGCACTCTTTCTCAGTTCTTCCTTAACCCGTTCGGCCTCCCGGGTCACCGCCTCCCCCATACCGCCGGGTATGGAAAACTCCGGCTGGGTCGATTCTTTCGATTTTGCGGCAGATTCTGAGGCAGCGAAAGCAGGAGCGGAAAGGATCAGCAGGAGAATCATCGAAAAGATCCGCCATCCCGAAGCGCAGCGGTGCGCAGGGGCACCGGAGAAATGATGCAGGGCAGAATGCCTCGGGGATCCGGATCCCGGGCGGAGGTGTCCCGTATGCTGCGCGATCGGGGCGGCGCGGCAAAACCGCTCTCCGGTTCTGGCGTCTTTCAAAATCAGCATGATTCGGCATTCCGATGCAGGATGATTTTTTCAGCTTCCACATTGCTCAACCGCACGTCGTCGAGTCCGGTGCGGCCATCTGCGTGATAGTCCGTGCCGCCGGACATGAGCAGCCGGTGCTCTCGGGCGATCGAGTGGTACCGGGAAATCGCTTCATCCCTGAAGGAAGTGTCGTACGGGTAAAAGACCTCGATTCCATCCATGCCGGATTCAATCAGGGGATAGAGAATACGCCGGTCGAACGCGTCATATCCGATTCTTGGGTGGTCCACGGCCGGATGCGCCAGAACCGTGACCGCCCGCGCCTTCATGAGCAGATCGAGGCCTTCGAAGACATCCAGTTCAGCGAGCGGCGGTTTTCCCCTTACAGAAAGCAGCACCCCCTGGTTTTTTTCGGCGAGCTTTCGGGCTGCCGTTTCCTTCATTCCTTCGGATCGATAGATGCGGGCCAGTCGTTGGATTCTTGAAGGATCCTGCCTGAGCACATACAATGAGGCCTTCTCCCGGGAGGACGAAGGAATCAGGATTTCCCAGTGATCGACGATTCCCTGATAAGTGACCGGAATCGGGTGCCGGATGACATCGTTTTGTTTCGCGGCACATTGAAAGCGGAATCTGTTTTTGCCTTCGACTGCTTCTCTGATGATCCGAATCACGGTCTCGGGCGCGTCGAACCGGTCCGATATGCCGTCCAGGTTCAGTTCGAAGGCGCGGTATATGCGGGCATCGACGTCTTTAAGGGCTCTGTGCTCCGCTCGATATCGGCAGAAATTCCCCAGTACGGAATCGATCCGCCTCAACTGTTCCGCCGCATTCTCCGCGCCGATGGCGGGAAAGAAGCCGAGCAGGTGGACCGTAACTCCTGACTGCCGGTGTATCAGACTCAGCTCGATTCCCGCGATGAAGCGCCTTTTTTCCATGGAGGAACCGCTTGCCAGCCGTCTTAAAGCTCTGAAGAAAGGCTCGATTCCCGAGAGGGTATCATGGTCGGTTACAGCGAAGTAGTTCAATTCCTTCTGTTGTATGATCCTTTCTGCCAGCTCGTCGGGGCCGATCGAACCGTCTGAGAAAAAGGTGTGCAGGTGCAAATTGGAGAATCCCATGGTCCGATTATACCGCATGAAACCCGATTTTAAAAAGGCGTGCGGCAGCCGCCATATTTAACCACGAAAAACACGAAAGACACGAAAATATCGACTGCTCTATCGGATCAAATGTACATTCAGAACCCAAAATGAATTGACTCCGAACCGATCCGTTTGGTAGAAATCATCCGATGCATAAGAATTCGGAGGGTCTCGAAGCAGTGAGGCCGTCGAGCGCGGCACAGACTCCTGAACAGCCACTGAAAACCCGCGGAGAGGTCGTGATTTTCGATTTCGAACAAACAGGGAGGTTTAAACCTTGAAATATCCGAAAGAGGTTGTGCTGAAAGACGGCACCGAAGCGTTGATTCGTCCCCTGGAAAGCGGGGATGAGGCGATGCTGCGGCAGTTTTTTTCAAAGGTACCCGAAGATGACCGTTGGTATATGAAATATGACGTGATGGAGCCCGGGGTGCTGAAGGAGTGGTTCGGAAAACTGGAAACGGATCGGGTTTTTGCCACGGTTGCCGTAAGCTCGGAGCAGATCATCGGTCATGGCAGCCTTCACATGGACGAATTCGGGTGCACCAAGCATATCGGAAGGCTTCGCGTGACGGTCATGCCGGAGTTCCGACATAAGCGGATGGGGACCTGGATGCTGCTGGACCTCATCCGGATTGCCATGGACCGAGGCCTTGAAGAACTCCGATCCGATTTCGTTGTGGGTGTGGAGGATGCGGCCATCGATGCCGCCTATAAGCTGGATTTTTTTACAAGGGCCGTACTGGAAGAATATGTCGTCGGTCCAACGGGGGAGCGCTTCGACCTGATGATCATGACCAAGCGTCTGCACAAAGGCTGGAGCGATTTCTAGACCTGCCCGGGGATTGATTCATGCATGAGTGCCAAAGGGAGATAGACTGGAAAACCTCCAGAGGCGATCTGACCCTCCGTGCGCTCTGCACACCCGAAGAAATCCGCACCTATCGTTTCGATCCTCAATTCGGAACCTTTGCGCGTTATAAATCCCTTTACACTCGCCGGGAAAGCCTCGAAAAAAACGCCTCTTTGAAAGGCGCAAACGTGGTGGTGGCGCTGGAAGCAAAGCGGGACATCATCGGATTCGGTGTTCTGGCATATCCGGATCCATCGGAACGTTGGGCCAAATTGGGGCCGGACAAGATGGTGGAAATAAAGGCTCTTGAAGTCTGTCGGAGATGGAGGAGAGTAAACATCGCAAAAGGCATCCTCAAGATGCTGCTTTCAGGCCCCGATATCGAAGAAAAGATCGTATACCTGGTTGGATATTCCTGGACATGGGATATGGACGGCACCCAGATGAGCATACAGCAGTACAGAAATGTCCTGGTCCGGCTTTACGAGCAGTTCGGCTTCGAAGAATATCAGACCAACGAACCGAACATCTGTCTCAAATCCGAAAATTTTTTCATGGGCAGGATCGGAAAGAATGTGCCGCCGGAGAGGATCACCCGGTTTAAATGGCTGCGCTTCGGTATCGATCACGAAGTGAGCTAAAATGTTTTAGCTCATTTTAGCTCATTTCCCAATTTAGTCATTTCCCCCGGGCTGCGGCCTTCCAGAAAAAGAGTCTGAGTGGGATAGGCGAACCGGATGCCCGCCTCTTCGAATTTTTGATGGATCTCCAGATTAATGGCCTGCTGGATGTCCATGTAATCGTCGTAATCTGAATTTTTAACCCGGTAGACGACCTCGAAATTCAAGGCGTAGGGCCCGTACTCTTTGAAATGGGCTCTTTCGAACCTCACCGGGTCTTTGCTTTCGATGATTTCACGGATCATCGCAGGAATAGCGATCAATTGCGCATAGGGTGTCTGACTTACGACGCCGATCGAAAACACGACCCTCCGTTCAGACATTCTCTTGAAATTTCGAATCCGGCTCTTGAGCAAATCCGAATTCGAGAAGATGAGCTGCTCCCCGGAGATGCTGCGGATCCGGGTGGTTTTCAGGCCCACATGCTCGACGGTACCCATGAACTCGCCGACAACGATGAAATCCCCAATGACAAACGGCTTGTCCAATACGATGGAAAACGATGCGAAAAGATCGCCCAGGATATTTTGAACCGCAAGCGCCACGGCGATGCCGCCGATTCCGAGCCCTGCGATCAGCGTCGTGACGTTCACCCCGAAGTTGTCGAGAGCGATCACAATCAGTAGCAGCCAGAGGACGATCTGAAATACGAAGCCGGCCGAACTCAGGGCGGTGGCCGCGGCGGCATTGGTTTCGATTTTCTGACGCCGGTACCGCTCAACGAAGAATTTGACCGTAAAGGATCCAAGACGACCGATCTGATAGAGGATCACCGCCAGGACGGCGCTTCCGATGAAATATGAAATGGAAACAGGCAGCATCAGGAGCAGCAATCCGGTGTAGGCGGAGAGTGTAAACAGCACCCATCCATGCGTACGCCGGATCAGCCCTGAGCCCAGATTTCTCCAGCCCGCATCGATGATCGGTGCGTCCGGGCTTACCCTCCTTCGAATGCCGGCCTGGATCACCTTGAGAAGCAGAAAGACCGCGACTGCGACAGCAAGTGCATACAACCAACTCCTTATCGGATTTTGGAAGACGACTTGCTCGAGGATCATTTCTTCCTCACAGGATGTACAGCTCGCATATCCTGCGGTAATGATGCCCATAGATGGCCAGGGTGATGGCCCATGGAAACAGCCTCGGTCTGCGAAGAAGCGCCCACCCCAGAAGATGCCAGTACTGGAAACGCTCTCTTCCCCAGATCCCGAGCCTGAAACTGGAGCGGAAAAATGCGAGAAACCGCTGAAGGTCCATCGGTATCGATACTTCCGGAGGGTTGAATTCCTTCAGAAAGGTCCTGATACGGCGATAGTAGTTGTTCGGTGAATAAATCTGATGCATGATCGATCGATACCCCTCGCGAAGCCGATCGGCACCCATCCGTGGAATGATATTGGTTGTACCATCGACGTTGTCGCCCGATCCGGAACCGAGGAGCCGGTTTTCTTTCTGAAGCCGATCGAAGAGCCGGGTTCCCGGAGGTGCCTGGAGCATTCCGACCATCGCGGTGACAATTCCGCTTTTCTGAATGAAATCGATTTGCTTCTGAAAAATGGATTGCGTGTCGCTGTCAAAGCCGACGATAAAGCCTCCGTGCACCTGCAAACCTGCCCGCTGGATGATCTTTACGCTTTCCAGAAGGTTCCGATTCTTGTTCTGGTATTTATGGCATTCGCTCAGGCTGCCCTCATCCGGGGATTCGATGCCGATGAAAACGGAATCGAAACCCGATTTGACCATCAGATTCATCAATTCCGGATCGTCTGCGAGATTGATGGAAGCCTCGGTATAAAAAACACACCCCTTTTTCCCCTTTCGCCATTCGATCAGCGCGGGCAGCAATTCGGCCTTGAGATATTGCTTGTTTCCGATGAAATTGTCGTCCACAAAAAAGATGTTGCCTCTCCAGCCCGCAGCGTAAATAGCGTTCAGCTCCGAAACGATCTGTTGCGGGGTTTTCATCCGTGGGCGATGGCCGAAAAGCACCGTCACATTGCAAAACTCGCATTGAAAGGGGCATCCTCTTGAAAATTGCAGGCTCATGGATGCATATTTCTTCATCTCGATCAGGTTCCAGGCCGGGACCGGAGACTGGTGCAGGTCGCAGAACTCCGAGGATCTGTAAAATTTGCGGGGACAGCCGGCTTTCAGATCTTCGATGAAGCAGGGGAGCGTGATTTCGGCTTCATCGAGAACGAAATAATCCACCTCCTCGAAGGATTCCGGTTCGACGGTAAAGAGCGGCCCACCGGCGACGACCTTCAGCCCCGAAGCCTTGCAGCGGGCGATAAGCTGTTTCGCCGATTTCTTCTGGATGGCCATACCGCCGATAAAAGCCATGTCGGCCCACTTCAGATCGGCATCCGATAGATTCTCCACATTGGTGTCTACCACGCGTTTGTCCCAGTCCCACGGCATGAGCGCCGCAACGGTGAGAAGCCCCAGCGGGGGATATGCCGCCTTCTTTCGAATGAACTTCAAGGCATACTTCAGACTCCAAAAAGTATCGGGATAAGCAGGGTATATCAGCAAAACCTTCATTATCGCTTTCCTTCTTGTTCTTTCCTTGCTTCCATTCTTTGCTTCCGGCGACTCGAACCTTAATTAAAGCACTCCTCGTGCGTGTTTGACAAGAAAAATATCCGGTATCTGTAAATTTCGTTTTGGGGTTGACGAGCGGCCGTCTTTGGGATTATTTCTTTGTCTCGTTCAATCGTTGGAAGGCATTCGTTACCGGAAAGGGGAGGGTGTCATCGATGACGGCAGAATCGAAGGAGAATTTCAAACGACAGGCCGCCCACGAAGCCGTTGGGCGGGTACGATCCGGAATGGTGGTCGGCCTCGGAACCGGAAGCACCGCAAAACATGCCGTTTTGGAAATCGGCAGCCTGATGGAAAACGGGACTCTCAAAGACATCATCGGAATCCCAAGCTCCGTTCAGACCGAGACACTCGCGAGGTCTGCCGGTATTCCCCTGACCACATTCGATGAGCACCCCTTTATCGATATCACCATCGACGGGGCCGACGAGGTGGACCCGGACCTGAACCTGATCAAGGGAGGCGGCGCCGCACTTTTGCGGGAAAAGGTGCTTGCACAGTCCAGCCGTCGAAACATCATCATCGTAGACGAGAGCAAGCTTTCCCCTCGGCTGGGGATGCGTTTTGCGCTTCCGGTCGAGGTGATCCCTTTTGCCCGCGGCACAGAGCAGGCTTTTCTGGAAAGCCTGGGGGCAAGCGCCGTTTTACGGTCCGACAGCACCGGGAAACCGATCCTTACCGATCAGGGAAACTTCATTTTCGATGCCTCCTTCGGGCCGATCTCAGACGTAGAGCGGCTGGCCGCCAAGCTGAACGATCGTGCCGGTATCATGGCCCATGGGCTTTTCATCGGTTTGGCCCACGAGGTGATCGTTTCCGGAGCCGGGGGCGTCCGATGCCTGCCGTAATTTACGGATCCGGCGCTTTTAGGTGACCGGTACCAGCCTTTTTTATAGGAACCCTCGCGATCGGGACGGCTGCGCCCTCGATCCCCGATTTTTTTCCTTGACACGCTTCGGCGCTTTTCACTATAGTTATCTTATAGCTATATAATAGCGAAACATCACTGTCCATGTGCACAATCGACTTGTGGCCCCGGGCCTGGAGCGTTCCGTGGAGGCGATTTGCACAGCTCTCGCCATGGGAAGCATGACAGGAGTATAAGAGGCAAAAATGAGGTATGCAGAGACGGGGTTTAATTTGGAAGTCGATCTATCTCGCGGAAGCATCGAGAGGGTACAAACCGATCCAGGCTTGACCGAACTTCACCTCGGAGGCCTCGGTACGAATGCCAGGATTCTTTGGGACAGGGTGCCCCCTGAAGTAGAACCCTTTTCTCCCGATAACCTGCTCATATTCGGCACCGGTCTCTTATGCGGCACACCTGCTCCCGGCTGTAACCGTACCATTGTTACCACCATTTCTCCTCAGACGCGGCTAATGGCATATTCGATGATGGGGGGATTTTGGGCACCCGAATTGAAGCATGCCGGTTATGATACTGTCATCATTCGCGGCAAGTCCGCCGATCTCGTTTATTTGTGGATCAACAATGACAAGGTGGAGATAAGGGATGCCTCTCATTTGCGCGGGAGAGGCGCCGGCGAAACCGCGGAGCTTATCCGGCAGGATTTGAAAGAGCCGAAAGCCCAGGTGGCTGCAATCGGCCTGGCCGGCGAAAACAGGGTCTATTTTGCCTCCATCGAGCAGGGCAGATCGAGTGCCAGCCGGGGCGGAATCGGCGCCGTCATGGGAGACAAAGGGCTCAAGGCGATCGCCGTCCGTGGAACAAGGGACGTCCATGTCGCCAGGCCGGCTGAGTTCATGGAGCTCTGCAATGAAATACTGAAATACATACGATTCCGGGCAACAAATCCGATCAAGGGCGTACCTCCCATCCTTTCCGGGCTCGGGTCACCGCAGGAGATGGCAATCCATGACGAGGAGTGGCACACCACCAATTTCGCCTGGGGAAATGCCCGGCACCGGAGAAAAGATTTCTGGAACAAGGAAGTTCAAAACAAGTGGACACAGAGCCTTGAAAACGTGCGGGAGCGCTTGATAAGCTGCTACAACTGTCCGATGAAATGCGGGGCGACAGTTGCCTACCCCGGGCTTTCGAAATACATGATGAAGTGCTACTCGAAACTTACCTATACGATGGCGGCCGTTTCAGACCTGGATTTTGGTTTTAAGATCGCTCAACGTGCCACGGAATACGGAGTGGACGGATTCTCGACCCCGCAGGTGATGGCCTTTGCACTTGAGCTCTATGAAGCCGGCATTTTGACCGACCGGGACATGCCGGAATTGCCGCCGGATAACGAGGGGAGATTCTTCTGGCTGCTTGACAGAATCGTTCGGCGGGAAGGCATCGGGGATGTACTGGCCAATGGGACGCATTGGGCGGCACAGCAGATCGGCAAAGGCGCAGAAGCATATGCGCATAACAACATCAAGAAACATGAGCAGCTTCCTCTCAAGCTTGGAATGCTGAACCCCATTTATTACCTGATGTATTGTACCGGCGAGAAGATCAATATCACCCAGATCGAAGGGCAGTTCCCCCAGGCGCCTTTCGCTCGAAGGGAGGATCGGGAAGAGTTTGTAAAGGACTGGATCCAGGTTCCCGATGAAACGTTCAAGCAATACTTTTTAGACTGGGATCCGCGCGGAGAACGCTCGGTTCCCTATTACCCGACCATTGAAGCAACCTGTAGAATCGTCGACTGGCAAGAGAAGATGCACTATATCGATGATGCCACCGGGATCTGCGCCGGCTTGTCATCATTTCCCCTGAAGCCTCCCTATCATATACACAACCTGCCGCGTGTAATCTCATCGGCGTCCGGGATGGATATCGATGAAGCCGGGCTGTCGGAAATCGCAAAGAGGAACCGGACTCTGATTCGAGCCATCAATGTGAGAAGAGGCATGAGGAGAGAGGATGAGAAGCCCCCTGAAGACCACTGGAAGAAAAGATTCCCTGAGCTTGAAGCGAAGCTCCTGGATGCGTATTACGAATTCAAGGGATGGAATCATCGGGGTATTCCCACGAAAGAATCTTTGCATGAATTAGCCTTGGATTACGTTCACCAAGACTTCGAACAGAGAGGGATTACCGGTCATGGGGAGAGTTAGAAAAAAAATCAAAGTCATCCGGATCGATGTCGAAAAATGCAACGGCTGCAGGGCATGCGAGGTCATCTGCTCCTCCTTCCACGCTGCGCCCAAATACAGCAGCAATAATCCGGCAAGATCTCGTATCCGGCTGATTCGGGAACCTTTAAAAGACCTGTATCTTCCTGTATACGCCGGCGAGTACGTCAAAGCCGAGTGCGCCGGCAGAGAAAAATATACGATTGACGGAAAGGAATACGATGAGTGTTCCTTCTGCAGGGCTTCCTGCCCGTCCAGACAGCTTTTCAAAGAACCCGATTCCGGTCTCCCCCTGAAATGCGATATGTGTGAAAGCGATCCGCCTCTGCCGGAACCGATGTGCGTTCAGTGGTGCCTGTCAGATGCCCTGACCTACGAAGAAAGGGATGAGGAAGTCGAGGAAGAAGTGAAACCGGAGGAGCTGGAGGCAGGGCTGGAAACATTGGCAAACAGACACGGATTTCAGAAGATCATCGATGCCGTTTCCCGCATGTCGGTGTCAAAAAAGGGGTAAGCATTCACCTGGAAAAAGAGGTTCAGGAAAGACAGTGGAGAATGTAGCCGATTACAAAGAGATCGTCGATCTCATTCGCTCGAACGGTGGAGAAGCCTTCAAACGGTGCTTTCAGTGCGGACTCTGCGATACCGTTTGCCCGTGGAATCGGGTGAGATCTTTCAGCATGCGCAGGATCATCCGGGAGGCTGCGTTCGGATTGACCCGGATAGAAGGAGAAGAGATATGGCTTTGTACGACCTGCGGGAAATGTCCTCAGCATTGCCCCAGGGACGTGAGGCAGATCGAATCCGGGATATCCCTGCGCAGAATCGCCGCGCAGTACGGAGTCTTTCCCGCTCCTGTCCGTCCTGTGCGTACCGTGAGTGCAAGCCTCATGGGCAAGGGAAACCCCTTGAATGAAGAGCGGAAAAACAGGGCAAACTGGGCAGAAGGTCTTTCCGTAAAGACGTTTACCGAGGGGACGGCGATTTTATATTTTCCCGGCTGCTATCTCAGCTATGATCCGAGATTGATGAAGGTCGCTCGAGCGACAGCCGCTATCCTCAATCTGGCCGGGGTGGATTTCGGCATCTTGGGACCCGAGGAGAATTGCTGTGGAGAAAGCATCCGCAAAACGGGTGATGAGGAATTATTCAAGCGCTTGGCCAGGGAAAACATCAAGGCCTTTGTCGATCATGGGGTAAAAAAAATCCTTGTTTCTTCCCCTCATTGCTATCACACGTTCAAAAACGAATATCCCGAATTCCGGGTCAATTTTGAAGTGGTTCATATTTCTCAATATCTGGTCGAGCTTTTTCATGAGGGAAGGCTTGCGCTTAAAAATAATTGTTTGAAGAAAGTTACCTATCATGACCCGTGTTATCTGGGTCGGCACAACGGCATATATGACGAACCGCGGGAAGCCTTAAAGAAGATCGCCGGCTTGGAACTGATCGAGATGCCCGAGTCGCATGCGGACAGTTTCTGCTGCGGAGGAGGGGGAGGCAGGATTTGGATGGAGACTCCGAAGGAGGAAAGATTCTCCGATCTCAGATTAGAGCAAGCGATCGGTGTCGGGGCGGATGTGCTGGTCACCTCCTGCCCCTATTGCATCACCAATTTTGAAGAAAGCCGGTCGACTCTGAATGCCGCCGAAAAAATCGAGGTGAAAGACATCACGGAAATGATCCAGGAGGCGACTCAGGGAGCCGCACCCCCAAAATCCTCTGCATGAGCAAGGACGGTAAACGCTGCCGCTTTTCCCGCGGATGATGCGGATCGATAAGGAAATAGAGAGGTGGAAAAAAGAACGTATTTTGATATTCCCGCAGGCAGCAATTTCGGCGACGTGATGGTTGTCGGTGGAGGTATCAGCGGTATCCAAGCCGCTCTCGATCTTGCCTGTTCAGGCTATAAGGTCTATCTGGTCGAGAAAGCACCGACCATCGGCGGCAAGATGGCGCAGCTCGACAAGACCTTTCCCACCAATGACTGCTCCATGTGCATTGAGTCCCCTAAGTTCATCGAATGCAATCGGCACCCCAATATCGAGATCCTGACGCTAGCCGAAGTCGAAAGTGTCGAGGGGGAAGCCGGAGACTTCGGCGTCACATTGATCAAAAAGCCCAGATACATTATCGAAAGCAAGTGCAAGGGGTGCACAACCTGCTCCGAGTATTGCCCGGTCTTTGTCCCTGATCCTTTCAATCAGAACTTATCGATGAATAAAGCCGTCCATATATACTTCGCTCAGGCCGTTCCCCTTGTCCCCTATATCGATGCAAGCTGCCATTATCTTCAGGACAGGAAATGCACGATTTGCGAGGGGGCGTGCAAGAATAACGCTCTGGATCTACACCAGACGGCGGAGAAAATTGAGATCAAAGTGGGAGCGATCGTTCTGGCTCCGGGGTATGAGGTATTCGACCCTAAGCTGAGGGGAGACTACGGGTACGGAAAGCTACAGAATGTGGTCACCAGCCTCGACTTTGAGCGCCTGTTGTGTGCGACCGGCCCGTTTGAAGGCGAGATCCTGCGCCCCTCCGACAAAAAGCATCCGCATAACATCGCCTGGATTCACTGCGTCGGTTCCAGACGGGTTACCCCGGGCGACAACAGCTATTGCTCCGCGGTATGCTGCGCGTATACGCAGAAGCAGGTGATTTTGACAAAAGACCATGACGCGGAGGCCAAGGCGACGATTTTCCATAACGATATCCGGTCCTATGGCAAGGGTTTCGAACGGTTCTACCAGAGAGCGGAGAACCTTCCCGGAGTTCGATTCATACGAAGCTACGCGTCAATCGGAAAGGAAATCCCGGAAAGCAAAAATATCACGATCAGGTATTCTACTGCCGAGGACGGGGTAAAGGAGGAGGAATTCGATCTGGTGGTATTGTCTGTCGGATTGAGCCCTCCTGCAGATGCAAAGGTTATGGCAGGCAAGTTCGGCATCGCGCTGGATTCCCGGGGATTCTGCAAGACAAATCCTGTGAATCCCATGGAGACCTCTCGCCCCGGAATCTTTGTAAGCGGCGCCTTCCAGGGCCCGATGGATATCCCCGAATCGGTTGTGACCGCCAGCGGGGCAA
>QZKK01000194.1 GCA_003599475.1 Desulfobacteraceae bacterium | reverse complement strand
TTTCTTTCTGCAGCCGTGCTGGAGTTTTTCAGCTCCATCAGCATCGCTCTGCTTGCTATGTATCTCGGGATGAGCTACCTCGGATATCTTGAATTCGGAGCCTGGGGCAAATCGTTGACGCTTGAGGCCGGCTTCTTTGTCCTTTTGATTGCACCCGAATTTTATCTGCCGCTGCGGGAGCTCGGCACCCATTACCATGCCCGGGCGGAAGCAATCGGTGCCGCCCGGGAGATCCTTGACATCCTGTCGACCGAAGCGCATCGACCCGCTGAAGAACTCAAACCGTTTCCTCCGAGCGAGACACTGAAAATCCGGTGCGAGGACCTTACCCTCGCCTATCAGGGGGGAAGGCGTCCTGCGGTAAACGGCGTGAGCTTCGATCTGAACCCGGGCGAAAAGGTTTTGCTCATGGGGGAAAGCGGTGCGGGAAAGACTTCGGTCGTCAACCTGCTGCTCGGTTTCATGCAGCCGGACAGAGGACGGATTACCGTAAACGGCACGGCGCTCAACCTTGTCACCCCGGAGAGCTGGCGCCGGAGCATCGCCTGGATCGGACAAAACCCCGTGCTGCTCCATGGAACCATTCTCGATAACATCCGCATGGGCCGGCCGGAGGCTTCGGCCTCTCGGATCGAAGCGGCCGCACGGGCGGCCCGCGTTTTGGAATTTACGGAAAAGCTTCCAGACGGCCTTGCGACCCTTATCGGCGAACAGGGGTATGGGCTTTCCCGGGGCCAGGCCCAGCGGGTGGCATTGGCCAGAGCCTTTGTCAAGGACGCCCCCTTGTGGCTGCTCGATGAACCCACCGCCCGGCTTGACAGGGAAAACGAAGCGCTGATCATGGCGGCCATAAAGGATCTCACCGCCGGACGGACGGTGCTTTTGCTTACGCACCGGCTGCAGGGGCTTCAATGGGCGGACCGCATCCTGGTAATGGCAGAGGGGAGAATCGTCGAGAGAGGAACCGGGTCTGAATTGAAAGGAGGGGGTGAGCTTCGCCATCCTCCGGCGCAGCCTCGGGAGGGCGGGGTTCATGGGTAAGCTGTGGCTGGACCTGGCGCCGTTCTGGCGGTTGATTTCCCCTTATCGATGGCGGATGCTCTCGGGGACGGTCAGCGGTCTTCTGGCTGTTTCATCGGCCGTCGGTCTGCTGGCCTTGGCCGGATGGTTCCTTTCGGCCACAGCCCTTGCGGGTGTTACCGCAGCGGGCGCGATGATGTTCAACTTCTTTTTTCCCTCGATCGGCGTTCGGCTGTTTGCTTTTTCCCGAACGGGCTCCCGTTACCTCGAGCGGGTGTTGACCCATGATGCAACGCTGCGGATTCTTTCCGGGCTTCGGGTCTGGCTCTACCGGCATCTCGAACCGCTCGTACCCGCTTCTCTCGCCAGATACCGGAGCGGAGATGTGCTGAGCCGTCTGGTAGAAGACATCGATACCCTTGACAACCTCTATCTGCGCGTACTCTCCCCGACGGCCGTCGCACTTTTTATCGCCCTGCTGCTCTTCTGCTTTCTGGCATCCTTCGATGTCCTGACGGCGGCGGTCGGATGTTTTTTCCTGTTGACGGCCGGTTTTGTCGTTCCTGCAGTCGCAGGATCGCGCGGGCAAAAGATCGGAAAAAGACTGCAACAGAGCAGCGCCGTGCTGAGAATCCGGCTTGTCGAGAGGATCCAGTGCATGAGCGAGCTTCTGGTCTTCGATGCCCGGGAAAGCCACACGGAAGCCCTTCGGAAAAATATTCGGGATCTGACCGCCTTGCAGCGGAAAATGAACCATATTTCCGCCGTCTCTTCGGCCGCCGGCATCCTCTTTTCGGGTTTTGCGTGGACTTCCGTCCTCTATATCGGTGTAGGTCGGGTATCTGCCGGAACCCTGGAGGGACCCACCCTCGCGCTGCTGTCGCTGGCTGTTCTGGCCGCCTTCGAAGCCGTTTACTCACTGCCACGCGCCTACCAGCACCTCGGCAGAAGCCGGGAGGCCGCCGTGCGCATCCGGGAAATCATCGAGACCGCACCCGATATCCGGTTTCCGGAAAAGCCTCTTACCCCACCGCTCGGTTGCGACATCCGGTTTGAAAACATCGGCTTTCGATATCCGGGAAACCCGGCCTGGGCTCTCCGGGGAATCGATTTTTTCATCCCCGCAGGAAAACACATTGCGGTGATCGGCGAGACCGGCTCGGGGAAATCGACGCTGATGAACCTGCTTGTCCGCTTCCGGGACCCTGTAAACGGCCGCCTGCGGATCGGCGGGCAGGACATCCGCGAGCTGTCCGAAACCACCCTTCGCCGGTATGTCAATGCGGTTCCGCAGCGTGCGCACATATTCGGATCCACCATCCGGAAAAACCTTCTGCTGGCAGACCCGGAGGCCGGCGATGCGCAGTTGCGCGAGGCTATCGACGCAGCCTGTCTGCTCCCCTTCGTGGATTCCCTTCCGGAGGGGATCGATACCTGGGTGGGAGAATCCGGCAGCCTGTTGTCCGGCGGCGAAGCACAGCGTCTGGCGGTCGCCCGGTGCTTCCTGAGAGACGGACCGATATGGGTATTGGATGAGCCGACAGAGGGGCTCGATCAAGCCACCGAGTGCCTTCTGCTGACCTCGATTTTTCAAAGAACACGGGGGAAGACGCTTCTATTGATCACGCACCGGCACTCGTGTCTCGAGCAGATGGACAGCATCCTTGTGCTCAGGGAAGGACAGATATCCGCAATGGGTGCCTACGCCGAGTTGAAAGACCGGCTCGCGTGAAACTTCAATATGGTGTTCAGTGTTCAGCGTTCAGTGTTCAGGAGTGTTCAGTTTCCAGTTCGATCAAATTGGCTGCTCGCAGCCAGCGGCCGCGCTTATATGAAACTTCACCGCGCTCGAAGAAAATTCCAAATTCCAAGCACCAAAATCCAAACAATAAGACAAAGTGTTCAAATAAAGAAATAATCAAACGAGGCGTTTGTATGAAACTTCACATGTGAATGGCTCGCCACGAAGACACGAAGGGATAGTAATAAATTCATTCTCTTCTTTGTGCCTTTGAGTCTTTGTGGCAAAATTTTCGTAAGTTTCCGCCTTCGATCAAATTGGGCGCTTCAGTGGCCCGCGGCGGCGCTCGTGTGAAACTTCACCCCCACCCCGACTCTCCCCATCGGGGGAATCCTAAGCTCCCCTCCCCGCGTGGGCCGCGTGGAAGGGGTTGGGGGTAGGGGGAAAAAAATCGCAGGGACGGCTTGACATTCCCTCAAGACGCCCCTAAGATATGAGATATATTTGATCTTATTTGTCATTTATTCCCGGGTATTCCCGGGCATTTCCGGTTGAAAACCATGATCCGGGTAAAACCATGAGACTGACTCGAGCGGGAGAATACGGGGTTCGGTGCGTCATCTTTCTTTCTTACTGCGGCATGGACCGGATCGTGAATCGAAAGGAGATCGCCCGGGTCATGGGCATCCCGGATCCATTTCTCAGTAAAATCGCCCAGCAGCTCGCCCGGGCCGGAATCATCGAGATCGTCCAGGGGGCAAGGGGCGGCTACCGGCTCTTGATTTCCCCGGAAGAGTTGACGCTTTTAAATGTGGTGGAGGCAGTAATCGGAGAGATCTATCTCAACGACTGCGTCCTGAGGCCCGAATCCTGTGAACGGAGTACCGCGTGCTCCGTCCACAGGATCTGGGAGGAGGCGCGCGATCAGCTCCGTTCGATATTGAATCGGCACACATTTGCTCAGATCCTGGCCGATGAAAGCTGTGTGGCCGATATCTTGAAAAATACCCGACTGAAAATTTAAACCAATCCCATTCAAGCAGGAGGTGTGCCGATGGATGCTTTGATGCTCTCCCGATTCCAATTTGCAGCCACCACCATGTTCCACTTTCTCTTCGTTCCCCTGACGCTCGGTCTGTCGTTTCTGGTCGCCTACATGGAGACAAAGTATGTGAAAACCGGTGACGAAACCTACCTCGACATGACAAAGTTTTGGGGGAAGCTTTTTCTCATCAATTTTGCCGTGGGGGTTGTAACCGGCATCACCCTGGAGTTTCAGTTCGGCACCAACTGGTCCCGGTACTCCGCCTATGTTGGAGATATTTTCGGGTCGCTTTTGGCGATCGAAGCCACGGTGGCCTTCTTTCTGGAATCGACGCTGATCGGAGTGTGGATTTTCGGCTGGAAAAAGATTTCGCAAAAGGCGCATGCGGCCGTGATGTGGCTGATTGCCATCGGTTCGAATCTTTCGGCGGTCTGGATCCTTGTCGCCAATGCCTGGATGCAGAGCCCGGTAGGATACACCATTCGAAACGGACGGGCCGAGCTGACCGACTTCGCTGCGGTCATCTTCCAGAAGTTTGCAATCGTCAAGTTCGTCCACACGGTCAGCGCCGCTTACACGCTGGCGGCATTTGTCGTGATGGGCGTCAGCGCCTACCATCTGCTGCGAAAGAATGAGGTGAAATTCTTCACGCGCTCTTTCCGCATCGGGCTCTCTTTCGGGCTCATCTTTTCGCTGGTGGTCTTCATCCTGGGAGACTTAAACGGGGTGGTCGTTGCGGAAAAGCAGCCGACCAAACTGGCGGCCATGGAATCGCTCTGGGAGACGCAGAAGAGAGCGCCGGTATACCTGTTTACATGGCCGGACCCCGAAAACGAACGCAACAGCGTCGAAATCGGCCGGATTCCCGGTCTTCTAAGCTTTCTTGTGCTGCATGATATCGACGGGGAGGTTCGGGGGCTCAAGGGTTTTCCCAAAGGAGAGCGCCCGCCGGTATGGATCACCTCCTTTGCCTTCAAGGGGATGGTCGGTCTCGGCTGCCTGTTTATCCTGCTTACGGCAGTCGGCTGGGTGAAAAGAAACCGGCTGGTGGAAAGCCCAGGGTATCTGAAGATCATGATGGTGTCGATCCCGCTGCCGTATCTCGCGATTCAACTAGGTTGGCTTCTCACGGAGATCGGGCGCCAGCCCTGGATCGTCTACGGGCTGGTGAAAACATCCGATGCGGTATCCCCCGTTGCAGCATCCCAGGTCGCAATCACGTTCCTGGGTTTCCTGCTGCTTTACGGATTGCTGGGGGCTTCCGGGTTTTTTCTGATCGCTCAGAATGCGCTGAGAGGGCCGGCTGCGGAAAAAGAGAATATGCCTTCAGGGATTCCGGTTGCGCCCGAACCGCTTGGAGCCCCGGCCGATACCACCGCATAGAAAGGATTTTTAGATAACCCCATGGATTGGAGGAGGAAAAGATGGCTCTGCAATCGATTTGGTTTTTTCTCTGGGGGCTGCTTTGGGCGGTATTTTTCATCACCGACGGCTTCGATCTCGGTATCGGAGCCCTCTACCCGTTCCTCGGAAAAACAGAGACCGACAAACGCACCATGATCAACGCCATGGGGCCGCTCTGGGACGGAAACCAGGTGTGGCTCATCACCGCCGGCGGGGTTACGTTTGCCGCTTTTCCCAAGGTTTATGCCGTCATGTTCTCATCGCTCTATTCGGCATTGATGCTGATTCTATTTGCGCTGATCGTGCGCGGCGTATCTTTCGAGTTTCGCGGCAGGATCGACGACCCGCGCTGGCGCAAAATATGGGACGGGTGCATTTTCGTCGGCAGCATCGCTCCCGCAGTCCTTTTCGGCGTTGCATTTGCCAACATCTTCAAGGGCATCCCTATCGATCAAGAGGGGATCTACCGGGGAACGCTGCTGACCCTGCTGAACCCCTACGGTTTGCTCGGGGGGGTACTGTTTCTACTGCTTTTTCTCCAGCACGGCTCCCTGTGGCTTGCCATAAAAAGCACGGGGGATCTGCATAACCGTGCCGTCCGAACGGCAAAGGGGCTCTGGCCGGTGCTGCTTGCCGTCGCGGTGCTCTTCCTTGCCGCCTGCAGGCTTGCTACGCCGCTTTACGACAACTACCTGGCAAACCCGATTCTTTTCCTGGTGATTCTTGCAACGGTGGCCGGCCTCCTGGGTGCCCGGTTCTTTCTGGCTGCCGGCGCTTATTTCAAGGCATGGATTTCTTCGGCCGTCACCATCCTCGGAGCCACATTCTATGGAGTCGTCGGACTCTTTCCGAACCTGTTTCCTTCGAGCATCGATCCGCGATACAGCCTGACCGCTTTCAATGCTTCTTCCAGCCCGTTGACTTTAAAGATCATGCTGACGGTGGTCATCATCTTCGTGCCCGTCGTGATCGCCTATCAGGTCTGGGCGTACAACCTATTCAGGGATAAGGTGATCGAAAAGGAGATGACGTATTGAACTAAGTGCTCCATTTCATAATTTCGGGTGACGTATGGATTGGACCCACTGAAAAAATCACAGAGCACAGAGACTACAGAGAAGAAAAATGTATGTAAAAACAGATTCTTCGTTTTCTCTCTGTAGCTCTGTGTCCTCTGTGGTGAATCTGATACGCCACGATAATTACGCATGCATGTACTAAGGATCGACCCTGAACTGCTCCACCACACCTTTAAGCTGCACGGCGACTCTCGAAAGCTCCTGCGCACTGAGGCTCACCTGGGAGCTGCTGTTTGTCATCTCGTTTGCAGACTGGTTGACTTCTGAAATTTCTTTTGCGATCTCTACGGCGACGGATGAATTCTGAGATACATTGTGGGTCACTTCCTGGATCCCGCTCGACGCCTGGGCCACATTGGCGGCAATTTCTCTGGTGGTAACAGACTGCTCTTCCACCGCAGCCGCAATGGCGGATACGATCTCGTTTACCTCACCCATCACACGAGGAACATTTTCCATATCGGCGATGGTCCCGCCGATGGAATCCTGTATCCCCTGAATGCGATTGCGGATTTCTCCGGTTGCCCCCGCCGTCTGCCGGGCCAGCTCCTTGATTTCATTTGCCACAACCGCAAACCCCCTGCCGGCTTCTCCGGCCCGGGCTGCCTCGATGGTGGCGTTCAGGGCCAATAGATTCGTCCGGTCAGAGATCACCGTGATGGTCTCGGTCACCTTTCTGATCTCCTGGGCAGCCTTTCCAAGCTCACCTACCCGGGCTGCGGAACTTTTGGCCTGTTCGGCCGCTACCCCGGTGATGGTGCGGGCCTTCTCTGAATTTTGAGCAATCTCATGGATGGAGGCTGCCATCTCTTCTGCCGAAGAGGCGATCATATGGGTATTGGTGGATGCCTGCTCGGCGGCGGCTGCCACAGACGACATATTGGAGCTCATCTCCTGGGCGGCAGTGGCCACCGTATTGGCCTTACCCGATGCATGTTCCGCACTTACCGTCATCTGCCGGGATATCTCCGATAGCTCGGCCGAGGACTTGGTGAGAGTTCCTGTGTCTTTAGCGATATCCCGGATGATGGTCTGAAGTCTTTCGATAAATACATTGAACCATCTGGCAAGCTCTCCCACTTCGTCCCTGCTGGATGTCTCCAGCCGGATGGTAAGATCGCCCTCCCCTTCCTTTAGCCTGGCTACGGCATCTGAGATCGGTCTTGTAATGGAACGCGTAATCACAAATGAGACCATCACAAAGATGAAAAGAGCGGCGATGCCGATCCCGAAAAGCCATCGTTGAACAACCGATTTGGTGCGGACGCTGTTTGAAATGATCGTCTTTTGCGCTTCAATGAGTTCTTCTTCCGGCACCCCCACACACATCAAGCCGATATTTTCTCCATTGAAAGACTTGATCGGCGCACTTGTGGTGAGATAAGTTTTTCCGGCCAGGGTGAAAATTTTATTCACATGCCCGCTTGAAGCAAATGCCGTCTTGATTACCTCCGGGTCGATCCTGAGCAGATTGATATCGACCTTCTCTTTGCCCCCTTCGTTGAATCCGCCGTAAGCGATGGGAAGCGTATCCAGATAGATCGCGGACACGCTGCCCGTTGCCTCGTACATCTGCTTCATCGGATGATCGAAATGGTTCAGCAGCTTTCCGGAGATACAGACCCCGAATGGGTCTCCAAAGTCATCCGGAATCATTCCACTCGATACCAGCACGATCCCTCCACTCTGGGTACCGATGCGATCGCCGAACTCAAGCGCCTTCAACAGCGGAGCATCCATTCTGACGATAAAATCCACCTCGGCCGGCTTGTCGGCGCCGTTTCCCTCTTTCAGCCCGGAAATCGCCTGCTGCATATTGATCAGGCCGAATACCTTTTCGGCTTCCAGGGCATTGGCGCCCCGGGGAATGGAGGCCTGCAGCTTGCCCTTGATGTCATAAACAAGAGCAAAATCCGTATCGGTTCGCTGGCAGGCGGCTTCAAGAAACATCGTTAGTTCTTTGACCTGCTTGGACTCCATGCTCTTGTAGGTGTTCGGGTGCTGGCTGATATGTTCCGTATTGCCTCGAACATCTTTTTGGGCGTTTTCGATAAGAGCCTTTAAGACCTTGAGATGACCGAGAATCACACGGTTTGTCTGCTCGCCCATATTCTTTGACAGCAGCTTTGTCTGGTGGGATATGCTGTCGCTCAACTGCCAGGATACCGCAATCACGATAACGGCAAGAATCCCGATCACCGCGCTGCAGTAGGCGGTCAGCATCTTGTGCTTCAGGCTGCTCATTTTTCTCATGATTTTCACTCTTTTTTTGCCGTCATCCCACAAACCCGAATCGCTGTTCGTCTCAACCAGAGAACTGCAGGATTTCTCCTCGAGGCCGATCACCGGCCCCGAGGAAGGTTTCATTTTTCCATTAATAGGGCAGTCCCCCCGCAGATTTGATGGCCTCATGCGCCTCGGCCGACTTGGCAAAACCGACGAATTTTTTGATATTTTCTTTGAAGTTCTTTTCCTTGTAGATCAGGGCCAGTTCCCCCACAAAGGCATACCCCGGATCGCTCGGATGCTTTCCATCGATCTTAAGGATGTTGACCTGATAATTTCTTGCCATATCATAGGGTCCAAATCCGATGGTATCTGTCGTTTTCTCGATGAATTCACAATTCTCCGAATCCTTATTCGTCGTTTTCGATTTGGCTGTCAAAGCGATCTCCTTGAAACCGGGAAACTGCTCCAAGAGTACTTTCAATGAACTGTCAGAGTCCTCACGCCGCACGACTCTGAGTTTGGCACTCTTACCGCCGACTTCACTCCACTCATTGATTTTCCCGCTGTATATCGCACACACCTGATCGGCAGAAAGGTTCTGTGTCTCTACGCTTTTGTTCACGAAAAAGGCAATCGGCATCTTCGCAATCGGCATATAAACGAGCTCGTAGGATTTTTCGTTCTCCTTGATCTTCCTGGAAACTCTTCCGATTGCGGCCTGATCCGTTCCAACGGCCTTGATGCCGCCGTCGGAACCGATGCTTTTGGGAACGCTGACCGTCATACCGGCGTTTTTCCCATTGAAAGCCTTGCCGATGCTTTCGAGAATCGCCATACCGCTGCCGGTGCCTACGACAGCGAGCTCTTCTGCTGTGACAGCAGTCGAACAAAGTGTGGGCAGCGCCAGCGCCAGTGCCATCATTCCAATGAAGCTTTTTCTTTTCATTTTCCCTCACTTTCTTATCCGTTTTTGATTTTTATCCGAAAGCATTCATCTTCGAACCGCCGAGCCTTTCAGCAATCAAGCCCCTGAGCTGAGCAACTTCCGGGCCAATCGGGTTCCGATGTTTGAAACCGCGTCAAAAGCCTTGATCAGCGGGGGGTTGACCGCGGAGGGCAGTCTTTTCAGGCCTGGTGCAGCATCGGTATAAAATGCTTTTTGGGATGGATGTACACTGGATGTGTGCCATTTTGGAATAGCACGCGGGGAAAATAGCCCGCGTGCAGCATCGGTATAAAAGAGGGATCCCCTTGCAGATGCAGGATCGATATCGACACGAATACGGCATGCGACGGTATGAGTCGACGACAATCGATGCAGCTTTTCTGCAGCGATTCCGCAGGAGCCTGTGAAAAAAAAAGTCTGCTTCCCCTCCTTCTATCGAAACATCCTATCGAATCATCCGGGGAATAAAGAGAGAGAGGGTCGGCACGTAGGTGATCAGGGCAAGCGTCAACAGCAGCGGCACGTAGTAAGGCACAAGAGCCTTCAGCACATCGCGCATCGAAACCTGGGCGATATCGGTGATCAGAAACAATGCGAGGCCCATCGGCGGCGTAACCAGCCCCAGCATCAGGTTGAAGATGGAGACAATCCCGAGATGCACCGGGTCGACGCCGGCGGCATGCAGCGGGACGGCGATGATCGGGATGACCAGAAGCGTGGCGGTGGTGCTGTCCAGGAACATGCCGATTACCAGCAGCACGAGGTTTGCGATCAGGAGCAGGACCCAGGGCTTGCTGCTGATGGCTAGAAACTCCCGCGCGAAAAGCTGCGGAATCTGCTCGACTGCGAGGATCCAGCCGAAGATGGAGGCGGCGGAGATGATGATCAGGATGGCGGCGGTGCTCTTTGCGGTCTCCAGAGCCGAGTAGTGCAGGTGCGCCCATTTCAGCTCTCGATAGACCAGGGCCGAGATGGCGATGACATAGACCACGGTGACCGAAGCGGCCTCAGTCGGCGTGAAGAAGCCCACCAGCATGCCGGTCACCAGGATCGCCGGCGCCAGAAGGGCCGGCAGGGCGGGAAGCAGGTCGCGCACCACCTCCCTGACTGTCGGCCATCGATCTGTCCGCGGGTAATTCTTCCGGACTGCAAGGACGCCGGTCGTAATCATCAGAAGCGCCACACAGATCAGGGCGGGAATGATGCCGCTCAGCAGCAGTTGCACGATCGATACGGAGGTGATCGAGCCGTAGATGATCAGCGGGATCGATGGCGGAAAAATCGGGCCGACGATCGCCGATGCGGTGGTCACGGCGGCGGAAAAAGCACTGCTGAAGCCGCGTTCCTTCATCGCTTTGACTTCGATCCGGCCAAGCCCCCCGACATCGGCCAGTGCCGCGCCCGACATGCCCGAGAAGATCAGGCTGGAAAAAATGTTGACCTGAGCCAGCCCGCCGGGAATGCGGCCGACCAGGGTGTCTGCGAAGCGGAAGATGCGCCGGGTGATGCCGGCCTGATTCATCAGGTTGCCGACGAAGATGAATACGGGAACCGCGACCAGCGGAAAGCTGTCGAGCGCATAAACCATGCGCTGTGAGATCAACTCGATCGGAAAATCGGAGAGTACGATGTAGATGACCGCCGGGATCAGAATCGACAGGACGACCGGAAACCCGAAAACGAACAGCGCGGCAAAAGTGAAAATAATCACGAACCCCATCGGTAAAACTCCTCCCTTCGCAATGGCGGATATACCATGTCCTTACAGCTCCGTGAGTTCATCGGGAGGACGTTCGGCTTCGAACTTGACGTAAAGGGGCTTTTTGGCGATGGCCTTGCCGGTTTGGACGGCGCTTTCGAACGCGGTCATCAGGCACCCGAGAAACGTCGCCGAAAAAAAGATGTAATAAGGAATGCCAAGGGTGGGCGTAGCGTTGTTCAAGTTGCTGACGGTCGCAACGTAGGTCGAGTACGCGATGACAGCGAAACTCACCATACTCAAAAACGAGATCAGCGGCCTCAGCCAGCGCACGATCGCGGCCGGCAGGGCCAACTGAATCTCTTCCATGCGGATATTGGCCCCCGAAGAAACCACATATGGAAACGCGATGAAGACGGTGCAGATCAGCATGAAGCGCGACAGCTCCGGGCCGCCGATGAACGGCGTGTGCGTGACTTCCCGCAGGAAAATCTGCAGAGCCGGCAGCACGATCACCAGGACGAGCAGCGCAAGGCTCACGAGCCGGAACCCTCTTCGGATCGGTTCGACGAACCGGTCGATCGCAAAGGTCGAAACGTCTTGAAAATCGCGGTTTCCGGCCGCGATATCATCCGCCATGGCACGTCTCCCATTTGCAGGTTCTTCAGCCGCCGGTTTAAACGGGCAACCGGAATTGTCGGATCTCCGGCCGCCCGCTCAAATCGTTCGGGTGTCCGAATCTACTTGCCGATGTTGGCGATCTTCTCATAGTAAGACGGCCATTCGGGATAGTCGATCTTGACCTGCTCGAGCACGCCCTTGCGGAACACGTCGTTTTTCAGGCCTTCTTTCTCGGTGATGAACGTCATCCCCTTTTTGGTCAATTCGCCCACGAGATCCTTTTCTTCCTTCTTCGCCATCTCCAGGGTTTCCTTTCCGAGCGCAGCGGCGCCCTTGAGGATCGCGTTGCGGTCGGCTTCGGAGATCGATTGCCACGCCTTTTCGTTGATGAAGACCGGCAGCACATTTTGCATGTGACCGGTCAGCATCACGTGGGACTGCACTTCATACAGCTTGTTGGCGTTGATCATGGTCAGCGGGTTTTCCTGGCCGACGACCATGCCCGTCATCAGCGCAGTCGGCAGCTCGCTCACCTCGACCGGGGTCGGGATCGCTCCCATGCCTTTGATCATGGTGGTCCACAGCGGAATCGGAACGCCGCGGAACGGCTTTCCCTTGAGATCTTCCGGCCCGTAGACCGGGAACTTGCAGGTCATCTGGCGGGCGCCGCGGAACAGGGTTCCGATGATCCGCATGCCGCCTTCTTTGATGAGCTGCTGGTTGATTTCCTCTAACACCGGGGATCCCGGGCTGGCGGCCAGCATGGCATGGTCGGCGTCACGATAGGCGAACGGACCGTCGAATACAGCGATGTTCTTGACCAGACGCGAGAGCGACGAGAACTGGTGATGGCCCATCGAGAGTGAACCGCTTTTGACGCCGTCGATCAGTTCCTGCACGCCGCCCATCTGAGAGTTCGGGAACACGGTGGCGGTTACGCGTCCGCCGGTCCAGCCGGGTAACCGCTTGCCGAATTCCTCGCCATACCAGTACTGGATGTCGCCTTCCGACCCGACGTGGGCATAGCGAAGATTCTGGGCTGCCGGGGCGGTGGCCGCCAGGATCAGCGCGAGCGGAGCCAAAACAGCCATGACCAATAAAGCACGACGAAACATATTGGAGCCTCCTTCGTTTAAGTTGGTGGTTGGTTGCCCGGCTGCACGCCGGACCTTGGTGTTCGAGATAGGCATAAAAATTTACTGTCTGGAGCCCAGTTTATGGCAAAGGGCACCACATTTGTCAATAAAAATAAATTCCCGACTTTTTACGAGATCGTCAAGTTTGATCCTGTTTTCTTCGCGCTGAAAAGAGGAGATACATAAGATAATCCATGATTCAGCCTGAAAATACGTAGGCGTTTCTTCGTACAACCTCTTATACGTATTCATTTCTTCGGGGATCCAGGTCGTATGTGACAGAAAGCCAAATTAAAAACAATGGCTTACGGAGTAAAGCGCTAATTTTTCAAAAATACCCCTTCAACCCGACTGGTGAATCGTTTAACAAGCTCTACACTATAGGTATCGGAGAAGCATAAACAAGGAGGACAGCATGGAGAATTTGACCCAAACCCAACCGGATGGAAAACAACTCTTTTTGAGACAATGTTGCGGTCAGTACAAGAAACCGACGGAATTTTGCGATCATAAAAGCTTAAAACAAGTCTTAATCAATGAAAAAGGTGAAATCATCATCAAGGAAACACAAAATTGACGGTCGCAGATCGAGAAACGATTCCTGCCCGCAATCATCAGTCACCTGATTCAGAGGAGGTGAGACAAACCCTGCCCTGTCCTCCGCAAAACGGCTTTGCCCGTTATCTTCAGGATGCATTTCATGTTCGTTTTCCCTGATAGAGCGCAGTCATGGAGATAAAGGCTGATCAGGGCAGATCAGGATTGACGGGAAATACCGGTTTCCTTCGGCAATCCGCCCTCCTTACCGATATTCTTCTGACAAATCTATTCTTCTGACAATCGCCCCACCTTCCCGAAAACTGTCAAAGACAAAGAGAATACGAAGTTTAAAAAGCAGCGGATCAAAAAAAAGAGATCTTGTCCTCACAAATCGATCCCGACCCCGTCTGCCGTCCTTAACTCTATAGGAATAAGCAGGCAGTATCATCCGGTAAGGAACCTTGCCGCATGCACACCCTTCAAAAAAGTCGAAAAATGCAATCTTGACAATCGGCTGTCGATTGAGAATGAGAAGAAGATTGCCGCAGGAATTTTCGCAATTTTGCGTCACCCCCCATTGACAGCCGCGATATTTTTGTATGTTACTGAAGCAAGGCTGAACCGGTAGACGGTACTCAGGCCTTCCCTGCAACGACAGGACTCAGAGATAAAGCAGCAAAAGGAGGAGTTTCCCATGGATAAACCCCATCAATTGACGCCGGATATCGAGATTCTACCTGCCTATTTCCAGATTCCCGGAGCGGGATTTCTTGCGGTCAATGCTTTCGTCATCAAGGCGAAAGAACCTGTGCTCGTCGATACAGGAATGGGAATCGAGAGTGAGGCATTTATGAAAGCCTTGGAGTCGGTCATTGACCCTCAAGATATCAGGTGGGTTTGGCTTACCCACGACGATGCGGATCATACCGGCAGCATTCAGAAGATTCTTGAAGCGGCCCCAAAGGCGAGGCTCGCGGCGAATGCCCTGGCGGTAATGAGGATGAGCACGGCTTGGCCGGTCCCCATGGATCGGGTTTATTGGTTAAATCCGGGCGAGAGTATTCGTGCGGGTGACCGTGTGCTGACAGCAGTCAGACCGCCTCTATTCGACAATCCGACGACAATCGGGGCCTACGACAACAAATCGGGAGTCTTTTTTTCTGCCGATTGCTTTGGTGCCATCATTCCGTCGCCATCGCAAAGTATCGATCATATCGTCGAGGGAGATCTGGCTCAATACATGATCCACTGGGCCAGCGGGGACAACCCATGGGTTCATATGGTTGAGCCTGGCATATTCAGCCGATCGCTGGACAAAATCCGAAAAATCTCCCCGAAAATGATCTTATCGGCACATTTGCCGCCGATGAGTGGCAGGGCCGAACGGTTGCTGGACTTTCTTGCAGCAGTCCCTGCTTCGACCCCTTTCGTTGCTCCCAACCAGATGGCGCTGGATCAGATACTGGCCGAGAAACGCTAAGCGCACTGATTTTCATCGTTCCCGCAGGGAGGGGGATTCTTTTCCCTTCGTCCAAATGGATGAGTAAAAAGAGAAAAAAATGACTGAAGAAAAGACAGCAACAAAATCCCTGGCCAGGTATGTCGCCCGTACGCGATATGAGGATTTATCAAAGGAACTCATCAGGGAAGCGAAGCGTCGGACGGCCGATGTTTTGGCCATCGGGCTTTCAGGCTCCATGACCCCGTCCGGTCAGGGGATGAGACGCTTTACGCGAGAGGTTTGTCCTGCAGGCGGCGCTGCTCTCTGGGGAAGCACGGAAACCAGCAGTGCGGAAATCGCCGCCCTGGCGAATGCGACGATGGCGTTTCACCTGGAACTGGATGACGTTCACCGGACGTCCCATACCCACCCGGGCCTTTCCGTGATCCCCGCGGCCCTGGCGGTCTGCGAAGAGAAACAACTCTCTCTCCGGGAGTTTCTGACGGCCGTTGTCGTCGGCTACGACGTGATCACCCGGGTCGGCATCGCCGTCAGCCCCTCGATCTATGTGGACCGTGTGTTTCTTGCTCCCGGCACACTGGCGCCCTTGGGGGCGGCGGCGGCCGTTGCAAGCCTGTACCGGCTGGGTGAAAACGAGACGGCCAAACTGCTCGGAGCCGCGGCCTTTCTTTCTCCCCTTTCCATATTCGAGGCTTTCACCAAAGGCAGTCCCATCAAGAACACGGCGATGGGATGGGGGAACCTGATCGGTATCTGGGGCGCCAAGCTCTGTGCGGCCGGGCTCTTTGGCCCGATAACCGGAATCGAAGGCGACTTCGGGTATGCAAGGGCCGCCGCCGACGTCTACGACCTGCGCAAAATCGATGATCCGGCCAATGTCCACAGGGGGATCCTGAATACAGGGATCAAGCCCTACTCCTGTTGCCGCCAGCACCACAGCGCCGTGGATGCCATGCTTGAGCTGCGGGAAAGACACGAACTCAAGCCGGAGCATGTGGCAGGGATTCTGATTCGCACTTTTGCGGTTGCCAGCCGTGGAAAGCATCAGCGCCCCGAAACGGTCGCCGGCGCGACCTACAGCGCTCCCTACAGCGTCGCCTCCGCTCTGGTCACCGGTTCCTGCTGGCGGGAGCAGTATACCGAGGAAAAAATCAGGGACTGCCGTATTCTGGAGCTTGCGGCAAAGGTGGAGGTGGTCAAGGATGATGCCCTTGACGCCCTCTACGATGAAAAATGGCCGGCGATTGTGGAGGTTCGGACAACGGATGGCCGGCTTCTGTCGGCCCGCCGGGACATCATGAAGGGGGAGCCCGAAGATCCGCTGTCCGACTCGGAGCTAAAGAAAAAGTTCACCTCCCTTGCGACCGATGCGGTCAGCGCCGAACAAGCCGAAAAGATCTGGCAGTCCGTCTTTCAGATGAATGAACGGATGGGCGTTTCCGAACTGACGGGTCTTTTGCGGAAAGATCGATCGAAGCCGGAGCGCTCACACATCTGAGCAGAAGACCGAAAGTCCCAGCCGCTGACCTCCGAGGCGCCCGGTTTGAACGCCTTTTTCCGCCTTGGGCGGGATGAGATGTTCGATATTGATCTTTTATCTATTTCATACCAGGAGGCTTTTATGGACTCGAAAACGTTTGACGAAAAATATCGAAGCAGAATGCTGAAATTGTCGACGACAAATCTCTCCGATGCACTGGACAAAGCCAGCCTCCGGGGAGCGGTCAGCGGTATCCGGCCCATGTATGCCTGCCCCCGGATCGTGGGAAGAGCCGTGACCATCAAGATCACGGCGGCCGGCATGCTGAAGTCCGAGCATCATCTGGGCGTTCAGGCCATCGATGCAGCCGTCAGCGGAGATATCATCGTCATCGATAATCATGGGGATACCGAAAACAACTGC
>QZKK01000104.1 GCA_003599475.1 Desulfobacteraceae bacterium | reverse complement strand
GCCAGTCCGCGGACCGCTCCGGGCTGTTGTCTGCGCGGACTGAACTCAGGCAAGGCCCGGCACTATAAGGACCCTGGAGCGCACAGGCCGCCTACCTGTCCTTGCGTTCAGACGCGGCTGCGCTCGGTAATGGCCGCCTCCGGTTCACACCCCTGAGGTCGAACCTCGGGCCAAGTGCAGCTCGAAGCCCCTCCGTTGAAGCTGCCTCCTCTGCTTCGCTCGGCTCGGCACACAGGCGAATGCCCGCGGCGCCGTCTCCGTCGGGCGAGTTTGAGGAGAAGGCTGCGGTTCCCGGCGCTGGGTCCGATTGGCAGGCGGTGCAGCGGAAGCGGATTCACTTACCGCAGCTATTAGTTCCCTCGACACATGGATGGGGATTCGACGTGTTTCACGTACGGTGTTGCCATCCCACACCTTGATTACGACCTCAGTTCCGTCGAGCGCGGCCAGTTGATTGAGGTCATGCTGGGTCGGAACAAGAATGATCGAGAACCCTGAACCGGCGTCAACAGTGAATCGATCCCAGGTCTTCTGGGGAATGGTTGTCTGATCTCGCTTGTGAATGATCTTGGGTAAAAACCACCCCTTTTCCTGCAGTTCCACGCCCATAATCTGACTGTGTTCGGAACGATTGACTACGTCGATGGTCTGCCCATGCTTGAAGTTTTCCTCTGTGAAGGCGATAGAGTCCTTGTTCACATCGATTAAAAGGTCGCGACCCTCGCCCAGCTTTACCGTGCGGTCCTTCTCCTCGAACGTATCCGAAGAGATCACCTCGCGATCATCGATCTTAAGTGAGAAGAGGTCGCTGAATTCCTTACCGGTAAAAAGGTCACGCGTGGATTCGTCAAGGATCTTGACCGCAAGAGACCTGGTCATGGCCTCCTTGTAGGTGAGCGTCCTGTAGTCGTAATGCTGCCTATCCGTGAACGGTACCGGCCGGCCGGCCTGATTCTGAAGGTTGATCCATTGGAGCTTCAGAGATGTCACATTGCTGACGAGCGGCCGATTTCTTTTATTGATCGTGAGCGATATGGTGAACTTGTCCCCAGGATTGGTCTTCTTGATGAGGATTTCCCGGTTGCCGACGGTCACCGTAACCTTGGGAGCGAAAGCCCCGCGTTCGTCCTTGAAGCCATAAGTCTCGCACAAACCCAAGGAAGGTAAGCAGACGACCGCGCACACCACGGCAGCCAAGGCGAGCGCCATGCTCCGCCGCGAGACGATCTCGACCGGAATTCCAGTGGTCACGGCCTGTGCGAAAATCACGCCCCGCCTCAAAAGTAAAGGCTTTTCTAGCAGTTGCGGTATTCTATCAGGGCAAGGCCTGAAAATCAACGAGAAGTTTGGACCTCGCGGTGCCGCTCCACTATAATAAGGGCTTCGTAATCGATCGTACCCGTTGGAGAATCCTCATGCAGCCTGTTGAACGTGCGATATCGACACGATCTTTAGAAATTCCGCCCTTTCTCGTGATGGACGTTCTGGAACGAGCCATGGACATGGCTCGCGACGGCCGGGAGGTGATTCATCTGGAAGTCGGCGAACCTGACTTCGACACGCCGCCCAACATCATCCAGGCGGGGGTCGAGGCCCTCAAAGCAGGCAAGACTCATTACACGTCCAGCGTCGGCATATATGAGCTGCGCCACGCGATCGCGGACCACTACCGCAAAAACTATGACGTCCATGTAGACCCGGACACCGTGGTCGTCTTCATGGGACCTTCGGTCAAGCTCCTTTCCACGAGACCGATCGAATTGAAAAAAATCTTGGATTCTTTTCTCAATCCCAGTTCATACACCTGTTTCAAGGCGTTGATGGCGTCGTTTCCCCAGTGCCCCATCATCACCACATCCGGTTTGGTTTCCTTGATCTTGATGATATAGGAAGCGAAATCGGGTGTTCCCACCGGAGACCAGGTCTCGCTCACCTTGATCTGGGGATATTTTTCCTTAAATACCTTATGGGCTCCCTTGGCGGCACCGTGCCCGTAGGCATAATCCGGAAGAAAGAGCATGACGTGCTTGGGTTTGTAGGTTTTTGCCACATAGTCCCCGCACATCCTGCCGATACCGTCCACTGCACCCAGCGAAGAAAGATAATAGGGAGCTTTCTCGGCCTTTTCGAATGTCTTTTCCTGAATTCCGTTTGTGACCATTACATAAGCCTGGCCCCCTTTGACCTGCTCGTTCAGGGCCGCGCTGACATGGGCGAAGGTTCCGGCCACAAGCACGTTGACGCCGTCGTTTAGGTATTCCCGGAGTCTTCGCACCGCCACATCCGGCTTTGTTTCATCGTCCCGAATCACGGCTTCGACCTGCAGTTTCTTGCCCCCGATCGTAAGCCCGCCTTTCTCGTTGACCTGTTTAACAGCCAGTTTTGCACCCTCCACCTGAATTTTACCCACGGCAGATCCGGTTCCGGTAATGCTGTACATCACTCCCACTTTGATCGTGTCGGAAGCGCGGGAGCCTCCGGCGTACAGGAAGATCATCGAACCGGCGATCAGGACCATCCAAAACAGGGATTGCGGAAAGCGTTTCATCTGATACCTCCTTCTTGATCATGGGTTATAAGTATTCGGCCGAGACGTATCCCGGCCTTTCGGGCCCTATGTTTTCCCGGCATCACGTCAGGGAGGGGCTTTTCAAACGGCAAACAGATCGAAAATGGTCTGGAGATATCCCGTTATCAACGGTCGATAACGACTGGAAAAGAAGGTCAAAGCCCCTTTTTTCACGGAAAGCACGGATTCAGTTTTTCCGGCCGGCACAGCCGGAAATCGAGCGGCGGGACTGGGCCGATATAAAAATGGCGGGTCCCGCTCCGGTAAGCTGTTCGACACTCCGGCACTTGCAGCCGGCGTTTTCAGAATTTCTTTTATTCCCTTTTTTTGGAAAAAGCAAATGTTTCATGAAATATATTTCATGATAAACTTCTTGACAACCTTCCGGATTCCATGGAAAGTGCGGCTTGGAGAAGCAGATGCAAATCAAAAAAGAAATGCTGAGCAGCCAGGCATACCGGGCATTGAAGGAGATGATCGCAAACTATCGGTTCAGCCCCGGATCGAGGCTCAATGTCGAAGAGCTTGCCAAGGAGTTGGGCGTGAGCCGTACCCCGATCTGGGAGGCGGTCCGGCGCCTGGAACAGGAGGGTCTGATCACAAACATCCCCAATCGCGGGGTATTCATGGTCGAAATGACCCTGCCGATGGCGCTCCACCTCTATCAGGTGCGGGAGGTTTTGGAAGGGCTTGCCGGCAGGCTGGCCGCCGCGAACATGGATGGCGGAATGATCAGGAAAATGGAAAAATGCATCGAAGCCCTCCGAAAGGTCGTCGAGGCAGGCGATCCGATCGGCTATTCCAAACTGGACTTCACGTTTCATGCGATGATCTATGAAGCGTGTGGAAATCCATTTCTTCAGGAAATTCTGGAATCGATCAAAAACAAGATGCGGCCGCTCGTCCCGCTGTCCAAACCGACGCTTTCGAGAGGATACGAGGAGCATAAAAGAATCCTGGAAGCACTCAAGTCCGGGGACCCCGAAAAGGCCGAAAAGGCGCTGCAGCAGCATAACCGCGGGATGCAGGCGCAAATCCGGCGAGTCATGAATGAGGGCTTGCTGAAACCGGATAATCAGCGGGAAGCGCCGTAAATCTCCACTTTCCGGATGGCATAGTCCCCGCCCTTATTGACGAGGCGGTTCTATCTTTTTTTCCAGGAACAACCTCATTTTGTTGCATCGAAAGCGTACCGTATGTTAAATCCATTCCCGGTAAAAGGCAATCTGCAGCATGTGCAAGTCGGTTGAAAACGGGAGGAAAGAATTGATACGGGAATGCACAAGATCGGATTTCGATGCGATGCTGGAGATCATCAACGATGCGGCCGAGGCTTACAGGGGGGTCATCCCGCAGGACCGCTGGAAGGACCCGTATATGCCTTCTGAAGAGCTTGAAAAAGAAATCGCAAACGGGATTTTCTTTTGGGGCTTGGAAAAAGACAAAGTGCTCCTCGGGATCATGGGGATTCAGGACAAGGGCGATGTCACCCTCATCCGGCATGCCTACACCCGCACGCACGCCCAGCGGATGGGAGCCGGAACCCGGCTGCTCCGGCATCTGGAAAGCATGACGGAAAAACCCGTGCTGATCGGCACCTGGGCTGCGGCTTCCTGGGCGATATCGTTTTATGAAAGAAACGGATACGCCCGGGTGCCGGATGAAGAAAAAAATCGGCTTCTTAGAAAATACTGGTCGATTCCGGACCGTCAGGTGGAGACCTCCGTTGTTCTTGCCAATTTACCGGGCACGCGTCGGCGGGAATGCAGCGGAAATTCGAATCCACCTTTTGTGTAACCAACCGGATGCAGCGAAATGCTTTTATCAGCCGCTTGCTTCCCCGGTTCTCCTTTTCGGTGAAATCTGAAGCGGCAGCGGAGTCGTCTTGTATCTGGGCACTAAAGAAGCCACGATCCCGACGATGGCCCCGAAGGGACATCTCCGGACAACATTGGATCTGCCGATTTTATCCCCCGTTTCTCCGAAGCACTCCGGCATCTGACAGAGAGTCCGCCAGGAAATCGGCACGTCGCCGAGGATCGATCGGAGTATCCTTTTCACCTCCCAGAGGCTGAAAAACCGCGCACGGTTGTAGAGGCTTCTGGTAAATATGCCTTTGACTCGAAGCTGAACGCTGTTGATGGCGTAGCGGTTCAGAATACCGATGTAGATTCGATCCCGGGTTACCCTGCAGGCTTCTTCCAGCGCCTTCTTCGGATCCTCGACAAACTCCAGGGTGGTCGTCATGCACGCGTAATTGAAGGTGTTGTCGTCAAAGGGCAGCTCCTCGGCATACCCGCGGTGAACATCCACACGACCTCCAGTCTTTTTCACCGCAATATCGATCATATACGGGGATGCATCGAGGCCTGTTACCTGAAGGCCTTCGCTTAAGAGCGGAAAAAAGTTCGATCCGATTCCGCAGCCGATATCGAGGATCGTTTTGCCGGGCAGGGGATTGAGCAGATCGATCATCAGCCGGAATTCCTTCTCGGCAACAGACCTGTTCTGCCGCTGATCCATCCATTGTTCGAATCTTTTGGCATCCTGAAAGTCGAAGACGTATCCCATGACGTTCTAATGTAGGGAAAAAACCCCTCAGGATCAAGGAGAAAACAATTGATGCAGGCATTTGATTCTATTTTCGTTTATACTATAGAATACGATGTCACAGGGGAAAAAGATCTCTTGAACGAGAGCAGAAAATATTTTCCGGGGAGAACAGGACAGATGCGCATTACGCTTCACTATCTTTTTGCGGCACTCGTGCTGACGATCTACGGCGGGCAGGTCTGACCGTTCATGGAGACACTGCCCCCCGTGACCCTGGGGGTAACGCTTTTGATTCCGGCTGCCTTCTTGCGGATCCTGCACCCGTCGATAGAACGGCGCTTCGTTGCGGCGGCTCCGCTAACCCGGCAAGCCGTACGTCAATTCTATATGGAACTTTCCCTCGTGCTGCTGGCCGGATTTTTCGCCGCAACGGGCAACTGGGTTTTATGGGGTTTTCCGCTCCACAGCGCATTGACTTTGATTTTCGGTTGTCTGATCATCGGTTTTTTCCTCGCCCTGGACATGTCTCTCAACCGGGAACGAGCCGTTATCAGGGATGCCGTTGCAGGAGCCCCTCTGACCAAGCTCCCGCAGCGGCTCTATCCCCTGACTCGAAAGTTCAGCCTTGTGGCTTTTACGGCCACTCTGTTTGTCACGCTCGTCATCGGCCTTGCCGTCTCGCGCGATTTTTTCTGGCTCCAGCAGCAGGTAGATGCGGCCTCCATCGAAGCGGCGAAAGCATCGGTGATCCATGAAATTTTCTTTATCATGGCAATCCTGCTGGCCTATGTGGTCAACCTGATTCTTTCCTATTCGAGGAACCTCAAGCTGCTGTTTGAAAACGAAACCGGTGTGCTGGAAAGGGTGAGCTCGGGGGATTTGTCCAGACTGGTGCCGGTTGCAACCAACGACGAGTTCGGAATCATCGCCGGGCATACCAACGCCATGATCGGCGGTCTCCGGCACCGAATCCAGCTTCTGACCGAATTGAAACTGGCCGAGGAAGTCCAGTTGAGCCTCCTGCCCAAGGATCCCCCGGAGGTGCCCGGCCTGGATGTCGCCGGCTTCAGCAAGTACTGCGATCAGACCGGCGGAGATTATTTCGACTACTTTCCCATGCCTGACGGGCGTCTCGGGATCGTTGTCGCCGATGCAGCGGGTCATGGAATCGGTGCCGCACTGCAGATGACAACGGCGCGCGCATTCATCCGTTTCGGTGCCTATCATTATGGAAGCTCCGCAGAATTGCTCGATAACGTAAACCGGTTTCTTGCCAGGGACAGCTCCGAAACCGGCCGGTTCCTGACGGTATTTTTCACGGTGATCGATCCGCTGCAAAAAACTCTCCGGTGGGTTCGGGCCGGACACGATCCGGCAATCCTATACGACCCGACCCGGGAAACGTTCGAAGAACTATCCGGAGAAGGCACCGCCCTGGGTGTTTTCGACAACCTGACTTTTCATGAAAACAGCCGGCAGGGGTGGAAGCCCGGAAGCATCATGGCCATCGGCACCGATGGAATTTGGGAGACGAGAAATCATAAGGGAGAGATTTTCGGCCATCGAAGATTCCTCCAAATCATCCGGGACCATTCGGCTGAAAGCGCAGCCGGGATAAAGATAGCCGTCCTCGATGCCGTCGAATCCTTCCAGGGCGAAGCGAAACAGGAAGACGATATCACCCTGGTGGTGGTAAAGCTTCTTTAAACCCTGATGCGCGCCGCATGATGCGCGTCCTTAAGTCCTGCAGGCTTTGAGCTTTGAGCTATAACAAAGGGAATCGAATTATGAAAAAGAACGATACCCCCGTTGTCGATCGTTCTCTTTTTTCATGGATTTTTTCCGGAGATGTCAAACTCCAGTTTCTGCTGATCGGAATCATCCTGATTACGGTATTTGCCAGGGTCCTTCCTCTGGAAATGCAGAAAAGAATCGTCAATCAGGCGATTTTTCTTAGAAAAATCGATCTGCTCCTGCTCTATTCCGGAATATATCTGGCCGCCGTGGTCGCCTCCGGAGGGCTCAAATTCCTGATCACCTATCTCGAATCGCTCATCGGCGAGCGGGCACTGGCGGAAATGCGCAAGGCTCTCTATCATCATATCCTGACCCTGCCGATCAATTTCTTTCGAAAAACACAGCCGGGCATGGTTGTCTCGGCCCTTGTCTCGGAGCTGGCCAGTTCCGGAACCTTTGTCGGCCAAGCCGTTTCCGCCCCGGTGACAAACATCCTGACATTGCTGGCTTTTGCCGCTTATCTGATCTGGTTGAACTGGCTTCTTGCAATCGTATCGCTCTCCATTTATCCGGCGGTCACGCTGCTTCTGCCGCAGCTTCAAAAGAGGGCCAACAAGGCCAACAAGAAGCGAGTGGACGCCACCCGCACCATCTCCAACAAGATCGCCGAAGCAGTCACCGGAATCCATGAGGTTCACGGAAACGGTGCATACCGGATCGAGAATCGAAAGTTCGACAAGATGGTGGAGAAGCTTTTCAAAATCCGGCTGGTCTGGATACTCTATCGCCAGGCCGTAAAGGTTTCGAACAACTTCTTCAACAACTTGAGTCCGTTTCTCATTTTCATTCTCGGCGGCTATCTGGCCATGAACGGACGACTCGAACTCGGCGCTCTGGTGGCGTTTCTGTCGGCGCAGGAAAAGCTGTTCACGCCATGGAAGGAGCTGATCGAATTCTATCAGCTTTACCAGGATGCAGCGGTCACCTACAAGCGCACCATGGAATATTTCCATGCCTTTCCGGAGCATGCGATCGTGCCGGATGGAAGAAAACCTCTCGATCTGGAGGGCCGGATCGAAACCAAAGATCTGTCTTTCGTGACCGATAGCGGAATACAGCTCCTCCGGGACATCAATCTCTCCTTAAAACAGGGAGAGCACCTGGCCTTGGTCGGTTTTTCCGGAAGCGGAAAAAGCACGCTCGCCTTGTGCATCGGCCAGCTCTTAAAGTATACGGGAGGATCCGTCAAGATCGGAGAAAAAGAGGTTTCCGAATTGTCGAAGATGGATATCGTTCAGAATATCGGCTTTGTCTCCCAATCTCCGTTTATCTTCGATGGTACGATCGAAGAGAATCTCCTCTATTCCTGCCTGGCCAGGCAGTCGGGAAACTCCGCCGGAGGCGATTCCGCGCTCCCGAACCGGGACGACATCATCTCCGTTCTCCAGCAGACCGGTGTGTTCCTGGATGTCCTCAGGTTCGGGCTCAATACCATCCTGGTGCACAATCAGCACGATGAACTGGTTTCCGCCATCATCCGGGTCCGGAGATACTTTCAGCAGGATTTCGAAAAGGTTCTCTCCGATTATGTGGAATTCTATCATCAGGAGAAATACCTCTATTTCTCCGACATCGCCGAAAATATCACCTTCGGAAGCCCCAGGAAAGACACCTTCCGGCAGGAAAACCTTACGAAGAACACCTACTTTCTGGAATTTTTAGACAAGGTGGACCTGATGAGGCCCCTTTTGACGCTTGGGGCTGAACTGACCCGACAGACCGTGGATATTCTGGGCAACATGCCGCCGGATGAGCTGTTCTTCCAGCAGAGCCCGATTGCAATCGACGCATTGGAAACCTACAAAGGGGTGTCCGAAGAGCTCAAAAGAAAGAAGCTGCACCAGATTTCTTCCGAAGGCACCCGCCTGCTTCTTGAGCTCGCACTGAGATTTACGCCCGGAAGGCATAAAATGGTCGGATTTCCAACCATGCTGGAACGATTGATCCTGGAGGGGAGGGTTCTGTTCAGAGAGAAGATCATCCGGGACGATCCGGAGGCATTCTCTTTCTTCGAGGCGGAGCAATACATCTATTCACAGACCATACTGAACAATATCTTCTTCGGCAGAACCAAGACAAATCAACCGAAGGCACAGGACAAAATCTATCAAAGCATCATCCACCTGCTCATCGAAGAAGACCTGCTAGAGACCATCGTTGAAATCGGTATGCAGTTTCAGGTGGGAAGCAAAGGGGACAAATTGTCGGGCGGCCAGCGGCAGAAGCTTGCCATCGCCCGCGTATTTTTGAAAAACCCGCGGATCTTGATCATGGATGAAGCGACTTCCGCGTTGGACAATAACTCCCAGGCGCGCATCCAGAGTCTGCTGGAGACCCAATGGAAAGGCAACAGCACTCTGATTGCGGTTGTTCATCGCCTGGACATCATCAAAAACTACGACAAGATTGCCGTCATGAAGGCGGGAAAAATCGTCGAAATGGGGAATTTCAACGAACTGCTGTCCAAGAAAGGAATGCTGTATGAACTCATCGGAGGAAAGACATGATGGCTGCCTGACATGCGAATTTCAGGAGAATCTGGATATGCTGAGGGACAATTATTTTTTTTCGGCGCTTTCGATCGAGGTCCTGAAAGTGCTTGCCTACCTGTGCTCCCGTGAAAAGTTCCGGACAGGGGAATCCCTCTTTTCTCAGGGGGAAGATGACGGACTGGCCTTCTTCATCATTTCCGGAAAAGCCCGGTTGACCCGACGCAGCGATAACGGCGAAAACATTATCAAGGGAATCGATTCCGGAATGTTCATCGGCGGGTTTGCCCTGATTGGAAAGCTCAGGAGACTTTTTTCCCTCGTTGCGGAGACCGATATGGAGTGCCTCGTTCTTTCGCGGGAAAGGTTTTTAAAGGCGATGGAGCAGTTTCCGGACGAGCTGCCGAAAATACTCAATGCCCTGGTCGCTCGCCTCGTTGTCTGGGAAGGAAGGCTGCTGAAAGATATCGAGATCGACTGCCGGCAAGCGTTGGGCAGTACCGGAGCCAGCCTCCTCTGAGCGGAGGACGGACTCGGAATTCGATCGGGCGTCCTCCGGGTCTGTGTGTCCGTTGCGTGGTCAGATTTCTCGATTCCATTTTCATGGAAGTCTTTGGTGGCCCCCGTGAGTGAACGGTCGTTTCCATTTTCTCGCATCCATGCTACGATAAAATTTCCGGTAAGCGCTCAGGGGTTCACGCTGAACCAGTGAACGGCTGCAATTTCCGTGTACTGGAAAACCGGAGGCTCAGGGGATCTTTACATGACCGATTCCATGACTTCATTCCATTTAAAAAACAAGTTATCCGAATTGGATGCGCTGGAGAATCATTTAGAGCAATTCTGTACGCGTCTCGGGCTGACCGTAAAGTGTTACTGCGAAATCAATCTGGCTCTCGAAGAATTGTTTACAAATATCGTCACCTACGGGTTCAGGGATCAAGAGGAGCACCGCATCAAATTTTCACTCTCGTATGCGGATGAAACCATGACGATGAAGATCGAAGATGACGGGGTTCCTTTCAATCCGCTCAAAGCGGGTGCTCCTGATTTGAAATGTGCATTGGAGGAAAGAAAAGTAGGAGGGCTTGGCATTCATCTCATCAAAAAAGTGATGGATGAAGTCATACACCGCCGTTCGGGAAAAAAGAATATTCTCATTTTGAGGAAAAGATTGAAGCGAGAAGATCCTAAAGACAAGATTCGCAGGAATTTGAAGGGGGAGGGTGTCTGATGGAGATCATCGAAAAAAATCGAAATGGGGTAACCGTTTTCAAACTGGCCGGGAGGCTCGATTCGAAAACATCGCCCGAGTTTGAGAATAAGATCGTCGACGCCATCGAAAGGGGATCCAGAAAAATCATCGTCGATTTTGAGGATCTTGACTATATTTCCAGCGCCGGTTTGCGAGTCATATTGAAATCGACAAAGGACCTGAAGCGATTGGAAGGGAACTTTGTGCTATGTGCGATGAAGGATTATGTAAAGGAGGTATTTGAAATATCCGGGTTTGATTCGTTTCTTCCAATCGTCGATCATATCGAAGATGCTCTTAAAAAAATTTAATCGATCGTTCCGGTCCCTTATGCGAGCCCGACCAATCCCCGATGGCCCAATTCCCGGATAAATTGGATCACTGCAACTTCCGCCTCTCTTGAATGAAGGCGATGGGTTAGAGAGAACACCTCGATCACCTGGTGAACGGTCCGCTTTCCGTCCAGCAGCTCCCATACGGAGGTCCCCATCTTATCGAGCTGGAGCTTTTTCCGGACGACGGAAGCCTCCATGCCCAGGCGCCGGGATACTGCGGAAATCCACGGCCTCGCCTTGACAGGATAGATCAACATCGTCTCTCCGGAATCGAGTGAAACCTCCTCGACTTCGGAATTTTTGATCGGTTTACAGTCGAGCGCTTCAGCGCGGCTGATGTTCTCCTTACGATTGCGTTTCATATCGGCTTACAATCGCATGATAAGCCGCCTGGGCTTCAGACGGTTTTGCTTCAAACCGTACGCAGAGAATGCGGTTTGATTGATCGTCATGCCAGGCCTGCACCCGGCAGGTGCGGCTCCTGTGCAAACGGAGCCGCCGGGAAGATGCCGCAGATTCCTCGAATGAAAACTCCACCCGGTTTGCTCCTGCTTTCACCCGCTTTGTCTCTTTCTCCGATGGAAGAGGGACCGCCCTTTCGATAAACGACTCGAGGCTTCCTCCGGACAGAAGAACGGCTGCCGGACCCCAACGATACAGCGTAACGGAGGACGACCCGGATACGAAGGAAAGCTCGAAGCGGCCTGGCTCGAACCGATACCGCGCCAATGCATACTCGGCAGGGATCACCGCACGAATATCGAATACCGACCAGACGATCTGACCGTCCCTGCGATGATCCTGAAATGAGGCCAGCACCCGTCGATCCATGCAATCGAATGGCTGACGCCCGCAATCGTAATCATGATGGTAGAACTGAACAAGCGTCGCATTCCGGCAATCGGGACAATAGAGAATAACCCCTTTCCCCCCGACCGATGCCGTCTCCCATACAAATCCGGTAACTTCGAATGCTTTCAGGGCCGATTTCCAGTTTTCGGGGAGAGCGGATTCTTCAATCCGGATTTCCGGCTGTTTTCCGTAAGTTTGAATCAGCCTTCGAATCAGTTTGGAATGAGAAAAGGCCCCCTTGACGGGCGCCCACTTGAATTCGACGGCCGGTCCCGCTTCGGTTCCGAGCAGGAGATAACGCGGGCCGATCCTTTCCAACACGAAGGAATCCGGAACCTCGAATCGGATGCCGTTCCAGGCGGTCTCTTTCCACGGCCCGACCCTTTCGGGTTCCGCATCCGTATCAGCGGGGAAGCAGACGATCCCAGTCGGGCGGCTCGGAGGCTCCTTCTTTTCCGGTTTTATCCGGGTCCTCGCTCTTTCCATCGAAGCACCTGCTTTCCTTCTCGATTCCGTTTACCAGGCTCAGCTTAACCGAATTTCCGAGTTTATCTTCCAGGTCCCGGGTGTTGTGCTGAAGGTGGAGGCTGATCCGGTTGTTTTCCTTGTCGGTGAAGGTCCACTTCCAGGCGATGACGACGTGAAAGGGGTCTCCCTGCCACTCGGAAGGCTTTCCGAACCTTTGCTTGAACCGCTCGAGGAGCTCGTCATAGAAGGTCTTTGAAGAATCCAGATACTTCAATTTGATTTGAAGGATACGCCCCTTTTCCGCGCAGGTGCCGTACCGGATGAGCCCGCTTTTAAAACCCGGTATTCTTTTAACCTCCACCTCGTGAATGGATTCAAAATATCGAATCCGCATATCCGTTTTCGGATCGATAAAAGCCTGGTAATCACCGATGTTTCCTCCCAGGACGTATCCGGCGATTTCATGAGGTGCCGCTGCCATGCAGACGGAGGAAAAGAACAGGGAAAGCAGGACAGTATAAATCATCCTCATTCTCATAAAGACTCCTTCATCCTCGTTAAATGGTCAAATCGTTGAGTCGTTGAGCAGCTCATTCCCAATCAACGAATCAACCGATCGACCGATCGACCGGCCTTCTGAAATGGGAAAAATAATTCACATGAAGGCTCCCTCCCAGAGAATATCTCTTCGAAAAAGGGTTGTAATGCAGCCCGGTCATGTTCTGCAGCTCGAGCCCGGCTGCCTGCGCCCACAGTTTCATTTCAGACGGTTTAATGAACCGTCTGAACGTGTGAGTTCCTTTAGGCACCAAACCGAGCAGATATTCCGCCCCGACAATGGCAAATATGAAAGACTTTAAGTTCCGGTTCAGCGTCGCAAAAAAAAGATCGCCGCCCGGCTTCACCAGCCGGCTGCAGGCGGAAAAAATCGACGACGGCTCCGGTACATGCTCGAGCAGCTCGAAACATACGAGACTGTCGAAGGAGGCTGCGCTCGTTTCGGCAAGCTGCTCTGCGCTCGATCGAAGATAATCGACAGCATATCCGGATGTCGAAAGATGGCGCCTGGCCGCGGCAAGCGGAGCTTCTCCCAGGTCGATTCCGGTTACCCGGGCGCCTTTAGCGGCGAGCCCCTCGGAGAGCAGGCCACCGCCGCAGCCGACATCCAGCACGGACTTGCCGGCCAGTTCCGTTCGGGACAGGAGGTATCCGATGCGCAGCCCGTTGATATCGTGCAGGGCCTTCAATCGGCCGTCAGGGTCCCACCAGCAGGAGGCTGCGGCTTCGAATTTGGCGATCTCTTCCGGGTCGAAATTCCGATGAATCGTTTGAATCACCGTCCTTGACAAAAGTGAAATCATGCTTTCTTATATTCCCTATTAACGAGGATAAAGACTTTTGGGTCGTTTCGTCAAGATGAGAAATATGGAACCGAAACCAAGCGAAAAGCACTCGAATATCCCGGGACCCGGATGGTGGTTTGTTTTCCAGAGCGACAGCATGCTGGTAAACATCGAAGGAGACCGGGTGATGATCCCGTTTGCAGACGATCCTTCGGTCAAGCCAGCCTGGAAGCTGCACGTGGGGCATTTCCAACAGTCCCCCTGCTATGCCGCTCTCGTGGATGAACAATGCGAGCTCCCCTTCGGCATGAAATTTCAAGCTCTCAGGGGGCTTTTCGGACAGATCGAAGATCCTCTTTTCAGCATGGCATGCCGTTCTCTCCAGCTGATCCGATGGGATCGCACCCATCAATATTGCAGCCGCTGCGGAAGCCCGGCCGGAACGCGAAGCGAGGACGGGGCGCAAATCTGTTCGAACTGCGCCTATTTGACCTATCCCCGGATTTCACCGGCAGTCATCGTCGCCGTGTTGAAGGGGGATAAGATCCTGCTCGGGCACAATCATCGGTTTCCAAAAAACCGCTACAGCGTGATTGCCGGCTATGTGGAGATGGGCGAAACGCTGGAGCAGTGTGTCAAAAGAGAGATCCGCGAGGAAGTCGGCATAGAAGTGAAGAACATCCGCTACTTCGGCAGCCAATCCTGGCCGTTTACGAGCTCCCTGATGATTGCATTCACCGCCGAATGGGCGACCGGGGAAATTTCCGTGGACGACTCCGAAATCCATGACGCGAACTGGTTTTCGGCAGATTCCCTTCCGGATATCCCCGATAGAGTCAGCATCGCGCGGCAGATGATCGACTGGTTCTCCGGTAGAGCTTGAGTGTTCGGTGTTCAGCGTTCAGTGTTCAGGAGTGTTCAGTTTCCAGTTTCGATCAAACTGGCTGCTCGCAGCCAGCGGTTGGGCTTATACGAAACTAGTTGTCCCATCGGCGCCCCTGAACACTGAACGCTGAACACTGAACACTTCACTCGTTCCTCAGCTCCCCCCGCGCCATCGACAGGAAAATGCCTGCACAGGATAGAATCGCAAAAACGACAAATGCGGTGTTTACGCTCCGGAGAAAATCCGAATAGTTTTCGGGGGTAATCTCCACTCTCCCGATATACAGGGACAGGATCAGGGTGGCGATGCCCATGCTGAACATCTGCCCGATCAGGCGCATGGTGGCGACCGACCCGGCGGCGACTCCGTAATATCTTCTCTCCACGGAGCTCATGATTGCATTCATATTCGGGGAGGAAAAGAGCGCATACCCGAAACCGATCAGGAGAAGCAGCAGGACGATATAGAGCATTCCGGTCTCCCCACCGATCCGTGACAGGGAGATCAATCCGAAAGCCATCAGAGCCATTCCCCCGGATGCGATCCACCTGGGCTCGATCCGATCCGATGTTTTTCCTGCAAGGGGCGAAAAAAGGGCCATCATCAAAGGCTGGGCCATCAGAACGAGCCCGGCCATCTGGGGAGTCAACCCCTTTATGTACTGAAGATAGAGGCTCATCATGAACGTGAGGGCGAAGGTGGCGCTGTAATGGATGAGGGCTGCGAGACAGGAAAATGCAAAGACCCGATTGGTGCTGAAAAGCGTCACCTCGAACACGGGGTGCTGGACCGTAAGCTCCCACTTGACGAAAGCGGCGAGGCCGAGGCCTCCCGATATAAGAAGCGCGATGCTCGAAATCGACGGCAGCCTGGAAAGACCGAAAACGAGCATCACCAGCGTTGCTCCATAGATCAGCGAACCTTTCAGATCGAAAGACTCTCCTCTGGCTTCCGCCCACTCACCCTTCAGTTTTTTGTAAATGAGATAGATGGATATCAGACAGAGCGGCAGAGGCACCAAAAACAGGCTTCTCCAGGACAGATGCTGTGTGAGGGCGCCCCCGAAAAATGGACCGCAGGACAGTCCGGCATAAACGGCGGCAACATTGATCCCCAGTACCGATCCCCGCTCACCGGGAGGAAAAATGGAGGTCAGGATCGCCATCTGGGTGGAAAAGATCATGGCGGTGCCGATCCCCTGGAAAATCCGAAAAAAAATGAGCATCGGCACCGAAATGGAAAAGGCAGTCAGCAGGGAGGCTGCCGTAACCAGGATCATCCCCCGGAGAAAAACCTTCTTGCGGCCGTAGATGTCTGCCAGCCTGCCGGCGGGCACCAATGACACGGCCGTAGAAAGCAAAAAAGCGGTCGCCACCCAGCTCAGCAGAACGGCGTCGGCATGAAATTGACTCTGGATGGCCGGAAGCGCGATATTGATGGAAGTGGCCAAAAAGGGGGTGAGAAACGAGCTGAAAGTCGCGACCACGAGTGCTGATTTTTTTTCACCTCGATCATTCATGTGCGGCAACAGCCCAGCTTTCGCCATCACAAGGCCGGATCCGGGTCATTCAGCGGCCTGCCTTCCGCACTCTTTGCAGCGGCCGTCCGGTCCGATCACCCCGATGCAGGCCGGATCGCTGCAAAGCCTTCGATTCTTCCACTCGTCATCGTCGATTGCAGAATCGTTTTCTCCGTCGGTTTCATCATCGACAGGACTGTCTGCCGGTTCCGACTCAGACACTTCGGGGACTTCGGGCACGGCCGTTTCCGTTTCCGCCGATGCTGCCTCATCCGCTTCTCCTCGATAGGGCTTTCCGCATTCCCTGCAGCGGCCGTCCGGTCCGATCACCCCGATGCAGGCCGGATCGCTGCAAAGCCTTCGATTCTCCCAGTCGATTTCTTCCGGGGACGTGCGCTTTTCGTTTTCCATGGTCTTTCTCGATGCTTCCCCTTTTAATGGATTTAGCGTAACTCACGAAACGCTTGAAAGGATCCTCTCTAAATTTCCATGTATTCGTGTGTTTCGTGTGTTTCGTGTGTTTCGTGGTTAAAGTGGTTAAAAATGCTGTCTCCTTACGATACAGCCAAGCTGAGGTAAATAACTTAAAATCACCTTTCTGTCAAAACCTAAACCCGGCTAGGCATGAAGATTCCCCGATTTCCCAAAGGTTTCGCCAAAGGTTTCGATTGACAAAAGCCGTCTTATCGGTGAAAATGCCTGGAAAGAATGAAAGGCAAGTCAAATGAACCGGTTGGCCGTACGATCCTTCTTCTGGTGCTGGTGGCGGAAGCCCGAAAATA
>QZKK01000188.1 GCA_003599475.1 Desulfobacteraceae bacterium | reverse complement strand
CCGAAAGCATCGGAGAACCGGTAATGCAGCCCGAGCATCACATCCAGGCTCTGCCAATCCGGTGAGAAGTCCAGCGGCCGATCCAGGTCTTGCAGGGTATCGGCGTGGGCGGCCATGAATACGGCGATCCTAGAAGAAGGAAGGATCATCCGGGTTTCAAGGCCGAGCTGCTGCCGGCTCCCGGTGGGGATTTTTCCCTCTTCCACACCCTCGATCCGGCTCACCGAAGGAACCACACGGAACCAGTCCGACGGTGAAAGGACGGCAGCCAGGCGAAAGCCTCCCCCTGTTTCGTCGATCTGCGCCTCCTGCAGATATGCGGATGAATGCAGATTCTGCAAAGAAGTTTCTTCTTCGAGCCGATACATGGAAAACCCGCTCAGGAGAAACTCCAGGGAATCGTTGATTCGGATTCCGGCTTCGAGAAAACCGGCCGTATCGTATGGGGGCCCCTCCGAAAAGGCAAACCCGGCGGAGTCCTGCTCAAGCGTTCTCTCAAGTTCCGGTTCCTGATCCGAATCGTATTCCGTCTCAAGGCCCTTGACACGCTTGGAGAATATCCAGCGCGATTTCCAGTACCGCTCATCAACGCGGGAAATCGTGACCCCCTGGGACCGCGATGCATGCAAAAAATAGCCGCTTGCCAGATACATCCCGACGTGGTTGACTTTTTTCCGTTTGGGTCCGAAGAAGAGAAGATCTCCGGGTTTGAGCTCCTCCTCGGTGACGCTTTCCAGGCTGCGGAGCCGGCTTTGCTCCGAGGTGTTGCGGGGAAGCTCGATGCCGAATACGTCCGAATAGACCTTCTGGACAAGTCCCGAGCAGTCGATCCCGTCCCTGCCTTGACCGCCCATTCGATACCTCAAGCCGAAAAACTCGCCGATTCTTTTTTCCAGGCTCTCGGGGAGGGAAGATGAGATTTCGGAGGCGATCGCTTCGGCCTTGGCCCTGGCTTTTTTGGAATACACGGGTTTGGCGACAGGTCCGGTCTTTCGCTTGGGAGAGGCGGTTTTGATTTTTGCAGCGGCTCCGGCCTGCGGCTTCGAGCCGGGTTTTGTCTCTGCAGGCTTTCCTTTTTCGCGGGAACGCGAAGCGGGTCGAGGCGCCGCTTCAGGAGCACCGGATACATCCATGAAAAAGAATGAAAATACGAGGCAGCAGGCAGCGGCGAAAAGCCTGCCGGTCAAACCTCGCGTCTGTTTCTTTGATTTTATTTCGTCGGGCGATGCGTTGCTTGGGGACTGCAATTCTCCAGACCTCGTTGATCGTCTCGAACCGATTCAGACGCTTGCTCCGCGTCCCAAAACCTCCAGTGGCACCGGGGAAGAAGTCTTCCCACGATGCTTTTAGGCTGCCTCTGCAGCCTTTTGTACGTTCCCGCCATCGACACTTCGCCGAAATGGAACCGTCTGAAATTTTCTTATCCTGCCGGCAATATCGCTGTCAATAAAATTCACGGAGGAACGGCAAAAAACCTGCGCTTTATTGGAAACGACTAAGTCCTGAGCGAGTAAATTCGTCACCGGATTTATGCGCCGATGGACTTAGGCGTGGGTTCTCAGTTTCAACTCCACCGGATGCGGGTTCAGGTAGATCTGCATCTTGAGATAGGGCTGATCGTATTTTCGCACGTAATGATTGATCAAAGTAAGCGGTACGATCAGGGGGGTGAAGCCGCTTCTATACTGCTCGAACACCTCCAACAGTTCCTGCTTTTCATCTGCGGTCAACTGCTTTTTGAAATACCCCATCAAATGCTGCAGGACATTGGTGTTTTTCTTTACGGTGGTCTTCAAGGACAGTGCCTCCATCAGAAGACGTTCATACGAATCGTAAAGCTTTTGCAAGGCCATCATCCTGCCGTCTGCCACAAGCTTGCCCATTTGCCTGTAATACTTCTGGCTGTGGGATAGTATCAAAAGCTTGTGGCGCGTGTGAAAATCCACGAGATTCCCTAAGTCTGGCGATTCTGCTGCGTCGTTTCGCCATCTTTTCAGCGTAAAGATGCGTTCGATGAAATTTTCCCGAATCGCCGGATCGTGGAGTCGACCGTCATCCTCTACCGGGATGCCCGGAAAATTCTTCATATAGACCCGGGCAAATATGCCCACCCCTTTTTTTTCCGGCATCCCCTTTTCGCTATACACCTTCACACGCTCCATGCCGCTGCTGGGAGAGTCGCTTTTGAAAATAAAGCCGCACAGATCTTCTTTTTGGAGTTCTGTTACGCGCCTTTCGGCCCAGCGGGTCATGCGATCGGTGTGATCCGTTTTGCTCTTGAAAGTAATCAGGCGGGGGTTTTCAGGATCGCCGACCAGACGAAACGATTCCCTGGGTACGCCGAAACCTGCTTCCACCTCGGGACACACCGGAACGTATTCGACAAACTGGCCCAATGTATCGGTCAGGTAACGATCGAGCTTATGACCGGCATTCCAGCGCACCAGATTTCCGAGCAGACAACTGCTGATTCCGATTTTTACTTTTTCTTCCATGTTTCCCGCCGACACGCTGCCGATCTTCTTCCCGGATTCCGGTCAGGAGAGCGGCAAATCCTGCTTTCGATAATTAAGGACCCGCATACGTGCTCCATATCCTTTAACGATCCTGAATCGGCAAAGGGTCCGAAGACTTTCCCCGCCTGTCCTCGAAGGTTTTCCTCACCGTCTCCATGGTGTCGGCCTCGAGCGCAGCCTTGTCCGGGCGGTAGGCCCTGATGCGGGCAAACCGGAGGGCGAGTCCTCCCGGATAGCGCGGGCTCTCCTGCAGATCGCTGAAGGCCACTTCGACGACGAGCTCCGGTCTCACATACACGGTCCCCGCGTCCCTTCCGATCTCCAGCTCGAGCAGTTTTTGGGTCTGCCACAGGAGCATCTTGTCGGTCAGGCCTTTGAAGGTCTTCCCCAGCATGACGAAACCGCCCCCGGACGGATCTCTTGCACCCAGGTGAAGGTTGCTGAGTCTGCCCCGTCTCCGGCCATGACCCCACTCGGCGGCTAAAACCACCAGGTCCAGGGTTTGCGCCTGTTTGATCTTGAGCCACAGGTATTCCCGCTGCCCCGCCCGATAAGGTGAATCCAGCTTCTTTGCCATGACCCCCTCATGGCCGGCCCGAAGGCTCTCTTCGAGAAAATTGCGGGCGGCATGCATATCGGCCGTTACGATTCTTCGGACCCGATGATCGGCCGGAACACGGCGATCGAGCTCCGCCACCCGTTCCCCATACGGTACCTTGAAAAGCGGCTGTCCATCGATGAGTAGAAGATCGAATAAAAAAAGCGACAGCGGAATCTCCTCGGACATGCGGGAAACCTCCTTGATCCTCCCGAAGCGGCGCATCGACGTCTGGAAGGGAAGCGGCATCCCGTTTTTATCGAAAGCAATGACCTCTCCTTCCAGAATCGCTTCATTCATGGGAAGGCTTCCGACCAGAGCCGTCACCTCAGGAACGCTCGACGTGACATCCCGCAGATTCCGGGTAAAGACCATGATGCGGTTCCTGTCCTTATGGATCTGCACCCGGGCTCCATCGATCTTGTATTCGAATCCGGCTTCTCCCAGCCGAAGCAGCGCCTCTTTTTCCCCTTCCACCGGACTTGCCAGCATCGGTGAAACAGGATGGAAAAGGGTCGGGGCGAAGCGGGAAAGGCCTGCCTCCCCTCCTTCCATGGCCGTCCTGGCGATCTCTCCGATATCGCCCGAGAACATGAAAGCCTGCTGCAGCGCCTCCCTGGAAAGCGAAGCGGCAAGAATCAAGCCCTCCAGCACCAGCCCCTCCATGGCTCCCTGGCGCAGCTCGCCCATGATCAGCCCGCCGACAAAGGCCCTCTCCTTTTCACTGCAGCGGGCAAGGATCTCCCGCAGCGCACGCGTTTTTCTCCCGGCTGTCCCGGGTCCCTGATCGCGGGCGATGTCCTCGAACCGATCGTCCAACTCATGAAGATGAAGGGGGGCATCGAAGGTACCGAGATCCTGATTCGCCCGCTCCAGCAGGCTCCAACCGACCCCAAGCCTCCCCTGGGGAAGACGGCCGGAGAGATAGGAGGCGGCGAGCGCGATCTCCTTTCCCCTCGCCCGGCCGAGGAGCTCGGCAATCAGCGTGATCTTCTCCTTTTTTCGGGCGGTCGAGCCGATCCTGCCGGATGTTTCCACAAGTGCCGAGAGATACATTATTTTAGATTTTGATCCACAGATTACGCAGATTTCGCAGATTCAATATTCAATATTCAAACCCGGCAGTCAATTCCGATTCCCGAAAACAGAAGATTTCCGGGGTGTAACGGTTCATTTCGTTTGGTTGTTTGGATTTTGGAGCTTGGAATTTGGAATTTTCTCCTCTTCTAATCTTCTGAGTCTTTCTCCGCGTCCCCGTGTCCCCCTGCCTCCGCGTCTTCCCCTTGCACCCGCGTCTTCCCCTTTTCCCGCGTCCTTTACCGGTTGGATTTCTCCTCCGGTTTTCCGGGAAGCAGATCGGTCAAGGGCTGGATGAGCTCAAACGGCGCCTTCAGAACGCGTTTCATCATCCCCAGCATTTCCGCACCGACATCCTTTGGGTTCATCGGTATCACGACGGGATCTCCGATAGGACCATAAACCCTGAACGGAATGGAAATGAAGGTACCCTCCAGGATATCCCTGACCACGGGGATGTTCTTTACGATCAGATTGAGCGTTTGAAGCGGGGCGACCAGGATCAGGGCGTCCAGTTGCTTCCCTGCCGGGTCCAGGGTGCCTTCGAACGCGATTTCCATGGCCGGGCTGTTCATGTGCCCCTGATCGAATCTGATTTTTCCTTCTTCCAGCCGCCAATCGACCTCTATTTTGCTGTAATCGAACCCTTCGGTTCTCAAATCGGGAAGTTTCATTCGGATCACGCGGGCCACATTCAACACCTCGAAAACCTTGGCAAGAATGGTGAACCGATCGATGTGCCCGTCTCCTGCCTCCAAGTGCCAACTCCCTTTGGCATTCCCGATCAGCTCCCGATCCGGCATGCCGTTCATGGAAACCGCGCCGTAAAGCTTGTATCGCCCCTGAATCGACCAGTCTTTCCGGTTCAGACAGTAGATCGAATCTTCGAGAGAGCCGTCCTCCACCCGGGTTTGGATTTTTGCATCGACGCTCCCCGGGGAGATCGAAACTTTTGCCGGCATGGCGATCCCGCAAAGGCCCGCCTCTTTGACTTCGGCCGTGATGCCGCCGGAATTCAGTTTGAAATCCGCATGGAAAGGGCGCCAGACATAGTCTGCGTATATGAAATCGTTTGAACGAAGGCGGATCGTCCCGTTCAACCGGGGTCTTGTCGAAGCCGCAGGGCCTCCGTCGATGCCGTTTTTCTTCCGGTTGAAGAGAGCTGCAATCCTTTCCACATCGAATGAATCGGTTTGGACGTTTAAATCGAGTGCAACAGAATCATTCGAGAAAATCATTTCTCCCTGAACACCTGCATTCTGATCCTCCCAGAGCACCCTGGCCTCATCGATCCGGATGCGGTGATCGTGCGCTTCCAGGGAAATCCTTTTCAGCTCAAGGGGCAGTTGCGGAAAGAAAATCCCCTCCCCTTCGAGTCTTCCGACGGCCGTCGATTCGGAGAACCGGTTGCGGTCGATCCAGGCCTCGAGGTCTCCCGCCACCCAGCCGGTCACGATATCATTTTTCGATAGAAAAGCGTTCAGCGTCGATTCCTCAAGCCTTCCCTTAAACGAAAGACCGCAGCCCCCTTTCTTCATCTGAAAAGCCATCGATGCATCCGAGACTTCGTCTTTGATCCGGAGCGATTCGATCTTCAGCCCGTCTTCGCTGTTTGACCCGGCGATGTCGATACCGGATCCTTTCCGGGGCTCAAGCCTCCCGGAAAAAGATCGAATCTTTTCACGGTCGACGGTAAGGCTGGCGGATGAAAGCCGGAGAGGCGCTTTTATGGCGACTGCCGGGGAAAGTTTCAGCCTTTCCGATCCCCAGCCGACGGCTTTTTCTCCCAAAACCCCGCGGAAGTGAATCGTCGATTGTGAAAGACGGTCAAAATTGCCGTTCAACTTTCCCGAGATCTTGAGTGCGGCGTCCAGAAAGGTAAGATTCATCTCGGAAATGAGGATCGATTCCCGGTTTGCGGTAAAGCTCCCGGAGTCGAGCCCAACCCTTCCTCCGGCAGTCTCGATCTCAGCGGAAAGATTCCGGGTGCTTCCGGAAAGGATATACTGCATGCTTTCCGGGTGAAGAAAGTTGCCCTCAAGCTGCGCGGCAGTCAGCGAAAGCGCGCCTCTTACAGAAGAGATCTGCGTCAATTCTTTCTTGATTCGAGGGGAAGAGACGAGCCACGGGAAAAGTGTTTCGATATCGACCCTGGACGCCCCCAGGGTTACTTTGAGGTGCGGCTGTTTCCCCCATTCGATTCGCCCGGAGGCTCCGGAAAACGCCGCAGCCGGCGAGGCGACTTCCAAAGCGTCGGCATCGATTCGGGTTTCCCGGAGGTGCAACCCCTTTCCCCGGATCACGAGCGGATATGGAACCGGCCGGTATCCCCCGTGGATCTCAAACTCGGAAAGATCGATCTGCGGCCGAATCGAGGATCGGCTTCCATTCAGCCTCAGCCTGCCCTCCCCGGAGCCCTTGACGTTTTCGATCTGCTTCAGCCCGTTGCGGAATGCGTCCGCTTCGATCAGGCGGCCCAAGACGGGCGGGAGTTGCGCCAGGTCGGCCTTCACCTGAATATCGAGAGAAAGCGGCCCCCGATCGTTTTTGAGATCGATTTCGAGCGTTCCCGTTTTTCCCTGCGATGCGCCGATCCGGGCGGAAAGCCCCTCTCCCTTGAGAATTCCCTTTGAGATCAGAGCCTTTCCATTGACATCGGTAAGATCCAGCTTCAGGCCGGGGATGAAAAGATCACCGCCGGACAGGCGGCCGGCGACAACGATATTTTCCGAGTCATCGAGTTCGCCTATGCTTTGCGCCCGAGTCGTAATCGAAACCTCGGGTACGGTCCCGGATTTCAGGATGGAAAAAATCTTCTGGAAGTCCTCGTCTTCCGGGAAAAGAAAAAGAATCGCCTCCCGAACCGATGCCACATCCGCGTCGCTTCCATGGATCTCCAGACGGATATCGGGGGCATCGGGATCGATTTCCAGTTTCCCGGCGGCCCGGACTTTGGGGATATCCAGGTCAAGGGAGGAAACGGAAACTTCGATCCTTCTGCCGCCGATGCGGAATCCGCCGTCAAAAGAGTCTCCCGAAATCAGGCACCGGCTTCCCTTGAACAGATCGATCCGGCCCTCTTCGATCCGGATGGAAAAACCGGCTGTTTTCTGTGAGAGGAGTCCGGGAGGAAAGGGAAAAAAGCCGGGAGAATTCCCCCTTCCATCGATTTCTTCGGGAAGAGCGATCCTCAAATAAGGAGAAGCGATTCCGATATCGGAAAATTCGAGGGATCCGGTAATCAGCGGAATGATCCTGGGGTAGACCGCGATGGATTTGAATTCGGCCAGGGTCTCTCCGGGGAAAGCCAGACGACCGTCCAGGATATTCAGGCGCGGCTGCGGGAAAAAGGAAAAATCGAGCCTTCGATAATCGATTTCGATACCCAGCTTTTCTGCAAAGCCGGCCTGGACCCGGCTTTTGACTCCGGAGCGGTTCAGAAGCTCCGGCAGGAAAAAAGCGGCTGCCGCCGCCGCTCCCAGCAGTAGAAAAGAGAAAAGAATCAGCCAATGAAGCACACGACGAAAGGTATGCCGAAAGGTATACCAAAAGCTATAACTGATCCCCGGCATTCAGAGAGGCCTCCCATATCGGCAAGCGGCATCCGGTTTCGGTACCGGGATCATGGATTTAAAAATGCGCGGGGCGAGCCGCTTCCAGGCATCCGTCATCCACCTCCCAGGTCCATATGGACATAGATCGGAGGGGTATCGAAAAGCGTTCCGGGGTTCAGGACGTCGTCCGGGTCGAACAGCTCCTTGATCATCCTCAGATATTTGTACGCCGGCCCAAGCTCCTCTTTGAGATAGACGGAACGGGAGCGCCCCGAGTTGTGCTCCCCGACCAGGGTTCCATTGAAGGCTCGAAGGACGGTGAACGTCTCCTGCGAGACACGCATGACCTGATCGATGAGCCCCCCTTTTCCCGGATCGAAGTACGGCCTTGCATGGATGCTGCCGAAACCGAGATGGCCGAAAAAAACGGTCTCATGGCCGAGCTCCTTGAGCCGCGAATCGATGGCTTCTATAACGGAGCCGGCATCCTTCAGATGGATTGCGATGTCATCGATGATCGAAGGCAGGAGCCACCCTCTTTTTCCGGCGTAGTTCCACAGCGAAGGCAGGATTTTCCGGCGATCCTCCCAGAGGGCTGCTTCATCTTCGCTTCCGGATGGAATCTCTTTCAAGCCCGAAATATCGAAGCTTTCGAGAACGGCCTTACCCGCTTGCGCCTGCTCTCTGGATTCGTCGAATTCCACCATCATCGTGAAAACGGTGCCGGGATCGGAAAGATTTAAAAAACGCCCCCTGGCCTGCCCGGAGCATCGGGCGTCTGCAAATTCGAGCGCAGCCGGGTTGAGTGCTTTGATGCGGACGGCGGCTTCGGCAAACTCGCTGCGGTCTCTGAAATGCGCCAGGAACGTTCCCAGGGAGGGTTTCATGCCGATGAGGTGCAGACGGATCTCCGTCACGATTCCGAGGGTCCCGATGCTTCCGACCATGAGGTGAGCGGCAATCTCTCTTTCGTCCGAAAAAGCCGAAAGAGCCTTCAAGTTGTAGCCGCCGGCGATATACGGCCTTCGATCCACGAGCGAGCGGCTTTCCGTATCTTCCAGGTAGCGGTCCCGGATCCGCCGGATCCCCTCCTCGAGATCTCCCGGCAGCCGCTCCCGCGTATCTACGATCTCCCCTCCTGCGGTGACGAATCGAAGCGATGATACGAATTCATCGATCGTGCCGTATCGGGCGGTACGGGGGCCGGTTGAGCGGGTACCCACGTTTCCCCCCAGTGTGCACCAGGCGCTGCTGGAAGGCACGGAAGGGAGCATAAGGTTTTTTTCGGCCATTTTCCGCAGGATCGCATCCAGAACGGCGCCCGGCTGAACGACGGTTTCTTCGCCCACCGAAACCACCCGGTTGAAATGCTTCTTGAAGTTGAGGATGATCCCCTCCCCCACGCCCGCACCGCTGAGACCGCTGCCGCCGCCCCGGCAGACGACGCCGACCCCTTCCGCACGGGCAAAACGGAGAATTTTTGCGACATCCGCCTCATTCCTGGGCGCAGCGACCAGCTTGGGAAGTATCCGATAGGAGCTTGCGTCTTTGCTGAATTTCTCGAGGACGGCCGGATCCGTGTGGAGATCGCCGGAAATCGAAAGCACGATCGGTTTCTGGAGTGTCATTGTCTGTGTTCCCGGTGCTCTCCGGGGTTTGCCTTGAGATCGGGCCTCAAACCGGTCACCGTATTGATGGAAACAGGAGCACTAGGAAACCTGGAATTGCCGCCAGTGCTCCTTTTTCCGATCCATTCTTTTCAGCGACAGGTAATCGACTTTTCCGTTCATCAGGAGCGGAATATGATCCACCGATTCGATCCGCAGCGGCCAATGCGCTCTCGGATGATTCTTCCGAAACTGCTGAAGGATTTTCCGTACCGCTTCTTCATCCGGAACCGGGCATAAAACGAGGATATGCCCTTCTTCACCGTTTGGATCCGCCTCCCGATAAAATGCGGCCTGCCCGGTCCAGACTCCGTAGACGGATCTGAGAAGCTGCGGCAGGGCGATCTTCTCACCGAACCGTTTATAGACTTCATTCGCCCGTCCCTTGATCCGCCAATATCCGTTTTCGATCGGTTCCCCGAGGTCTCCGGTCGGAACCCATTCTTCGTCTCGAATCTCGTGGAATCCGCTGTCATCATAGAAAGCGACGGCTCGATAGGGACTTCGAAATAAAAGTTCATCATCTTCCCCGGATTTCAATTCGACAGAACGGATCGGACGTCCGATATTGGCACCTTCATCGCTTTCCCCGAGAGCGCGCAGAGACAAGCGCGGCATGGCTTCGGCGCAACCGTAGTTGTTGAAAATTTTGGCGGAAGGAAAGAAGTGCTGCACCGCATCCATATGCTGCTGTGGAAACGGCCCGCCGGCGAAATGAAGCCTTATGATTCCCGGAAACACCTGATTACGGAAGTAGTTGATGAAAAGAGGCACCTGGGCGCCGACAAGACAAAGCATCGCTTCATCGACCGTACCCAAAACCTCAGCCGTTTTGCCCGGATACTTGAGTCCCGGAGTGATGATAAGCTTGCGATTCATCACCCGGGACCATACCCATTGATTGACAAAGGAATAGCAGTAGGTAAGCGGCAGCATCAAAACAGCACTATGTGCCGGTTCGCTTTCCTGCATTTCGTGCAGCACGCGTGCCAGCTTTTCCGACCGGCTCTTGACGCCGAAAATCAACTTCGGCGCCCCCGTGCTGCCCGATGTCAGGAGACCGAAGTGGCTTTTCTTCATCTCGCCTGGAAGCTTTTCAATCCCTTTTCGTATCCAGTCCTCCCGGGAGCCGTTTCGATCCGGAAGAAAGACAAAGGAATCGTCCGCCTGCCATGCTTCATCCAGACAAAAAACATCCTTCAAGACATCGCCCTGAAAAAGTATCTTCATTTGAATCGAATCCTACCGGGTCCGGACCCGTGCTTCGGATTAATAATCCTTTTTTATCCCTGGTTGCATCTTCCGGCAGAGCCGATTACCTCCGACCCTCTGATGACGAAAGATATGGAACTGCATTAAAGATGTAGATGCGGATCAGAGAAGTCAAATCGAAATCATTCCATTTACGGCAGTAACGGCGTGGCCGCCGATCGTCACGTCTTCCCCCTCAATTTTTACCTCTATCCGGCCGTCTCTTCCGAGCGCCGCTCCCTGGCGGGCGGTGTAGGTTTTCCCGATCTCTCCATCGAGCCCGGTCGCCCGGATGTGTGCGGCTGCGGCTGCATTCCCGCTGCCCTATAAAAAGACGGTATCAAAGAAGGCTCTCATTTACAAGAAGCCGCAACCATGAGAATCGTTGCAGGTTGAAATCGTTGAAATCGTTGCACGTTGAGAACAGTTGCTGATCTTCTTCCCTTTATCGTGCAACGATTTCAACCTGCAACGTGCAACGAACGCTCTTCCTCTCTATTTCCCGATCATATCGATCATCTGCCGCATGATCCGCTCGAGCCGATCCGGGGAGACCGAACGCAGGTAAGTGAAAACGGCATGCGGTGCACCGGAAACGGTATGCCGAACGAATTCTTTGGTGTTTGCGGCTGCGCCGCTTATCCTGTCGATGACATCGGAGGGAATGACGGTATCCTTTTCAGCGGCAACCAGAAAAAGACGGCCCCTGTATCCGCTTAAAATTTCCCAGGCATCGGATCGGTGCCAGCTTTCCGGCTCCCGGATGATCGCGGTGAAGCCGCGGCCGAACGGTGTTCGATAAGCACACGCCGCATACATCGCGGGAACGAGAAGAATCAACGTATCCACCGCGATATGCTTTAGGAGCCTGACCGCCGTGTACGCCCCCATGCTTGCAGCGATGATGGTCACAGGTTGTGCGATCTTCTGACTTTCGACGACTCTCAAGGCCTGCAGGGTCCTCTGATAGAGGCTGCTTTCCTTGAGATTCCCTCCGGTCTCTCCGTGACCGATGAAATCGAACGCACATGAAGAGATCCCCTCCAGAAAGAGCCGCTCCCGGACAGCGCGCATCCGCATCCGCCCGGAATCGCCGCCTCCGTGCAGCACCAGAACAGAGACTCCGTCTCCCCTGGAAAGGGTATCGCCCGCCAGGAAATGGCCATCGAATGGAATCCGAAAGGGTTGGTAATTTTCGTCCGGGGTCATGAGTTCAATTCCCCTTTCAGCGTTGAGCGATCTTCCGCTTTGCGCTTTCAGCCAATTTGAGGATATTGAACAAAACCGGCCATTCCCGATCGGATACAATGCCGTTCCGCTGAAACGATCGGATGATTGAAAACGCGGCTTCCGCCTCCTTCAGGCGCTTTTCAAACCTCGATAAGCGAATGGCGCCGGGGTCCTCCACATCCATCCATTCCACAATGTGTCTCCGGCCTGAAACAAAACGCCCCATATGCGTTACCAGCCTGCACAGAACGGATAAAACATATTTTGCAGCATCCGTCTCCCGGGTCTCGACGATATCCTGGCACAGGAATTCATAACAGATGGGGGGCCTGCCGGCCCGAAGCGCACAGCCGGTTTCCGTCAGCCAGCCGCTTTCCTGGCGATAGCTTTCGGCCGGAGGAAACGCATTGCGGAGCATGGAAAGAAAAGGGCTGTCCAGGGCCTCCCGGCAAAACTCCGGCTTGCAGCAGACCGCCGTGCAGGACGAACACCGGGGGCTGCAATCGTGTGCGATCAGATCCCTTACCTTCTCTTCAAAGGCCGCATACCGCGTGATGATATCCGGCAACTCTTTGTTATCGCGAGTCGGATCCGTTTCCCCGCCGGCCGCTAAGCCTTCGAACCCTCTGATATTCTTTGCGTCTTTGCCCCTCGACAAGCTCTGGACTGTGAGCCATGTCGAACAGCGCCTGGTTTGCGTGAGCATCTTCTTTTTTAGGGCGAATCAGAACCGATCGATGTTGATGTCGTGATCCCTTACCCACCGGTCGAATCTCCGCCTCAGGAAGCGCTTGATGTAGAACCGGCTACCCGGGTAAAGGAGCAGGAGTCCGAGAGTGTCCGTCATGAATCCGGGGGTAAGGAGGAGGATCCCGGCGATAAAGATCAGCAGCGCATCCACAAGCTCTTCCTTCGGAAGGATCCCCCGCTGGAGACTCGCCTGAACCCTGAACATGGTCTGGAGCCCCTGAATCTTTGTCAGATAGGCGCCTGCCAATGCGGTCAGAATCACCAGAACGACCGTGTTGAAGGCGCCGATTTCCCCTCCGATCCGGATGAAGAGGTAGATCTCGATCACCGGGATCAGGGAAAAGAGAAGGAGCAGCTTAAAAAGCATCGAGATTTCCTAATCCGCTGCGATCGGTGTGATCGGTTCGAAATGGCAGCTGAAATGCCTCAGGAACTGGGGCTGGCGCGTGATCCGGTAGCCGCCGATCCGTTCTCTTTTCCTCCATACCGTTTCGATCACTTCCATCAGATAATCGAAATGGCTCTGGGTATAGACGCGCCGTGGAAAGGCCAGCCGGACAAGCTCCAGCGGAGCCGGAATTTCTTTTCCGTCCGCCCCTTTTCTGCCGAACATGACACTGCCCAGTTCCACGCCCCGGACGCCGCCTTCGAGGTACAGCGCATTGACCAGCCCGATGCCCGGGTACTGGAGCTGAGGAATATGCGGGAGAATCGCCTTCGAATCCAGAAAAACCGCGTGCCCGCCGACGGGCCGAACGTGGGGAATACCGAGTGCCGAAAGCTTTTTCCCCAGGTATTCGACGGTGGCGTGGCGGTAAACCTGGTAATCGTATTCGAGCGCCTCCATCAGACCGACTGCGATCACCTCCAGGTCTCTTCCCGCAAGGCCTCCATAGGTGGGAAATCCCTCCCGCAATATCAGCAGGTTCCTGAAATCTTCGGCCCATCGTTCGTCGTTGCAGACGAAAAAGCCGCCGATATTGGCCAGGCCGTCCTTTTTACAGCTCATGGTCGCTGCATCCGCATAGGAAAACATCTCCTGAGCGATTTCGAGCAGGGATTTTTCCCGGTAGCCGGGTTCTCTTTCATGAATGAAATAGGCGTTTTCGGCAAACCGGCAGGCGTCGATCACAAGCGGTATGCCGAAGCGGCTCAATATCGATTTCACCTCCCGGATGTTTGCCATGGATACGGGCTGCCCGCCCCCTGTATTGTTGGTTACGGTGATCATGCAGAAAGGAATTTTTTCAGGGCCGTTTTCGGCAATGACCTCTTTGAGCTTTTCGATGTCCATCTCCCCTTTGAACGGGGCTTCCAGGGCGCTTTCGTAGCCTTCGCCGCATAAGAGATCGAGAGCGTCTCCCCCCACGTACTCGATGTGGGCCCGCGTGGTATCGAAATGGCTGTTGTTGGGGATGAGGTCCCCCTTCCGGATCCGGGTCTCGGCAAGGATTCCTTCGGCGGCCCGGCCCTGGTGGGTTGGAAAGACATGCTTCATTCCGGTGATTTCGTGAACGACGGATTCGAATTTTTTCCAGGATCTGCTGCCTGCATAGCTTTCATCGCCAAGCATCAGGGCCGCCCATTGCCGGGTGGACATGGCGCCGGTTCCGCTGTCCGTCAATAGATCGATGCAGCAGTCTTCCGCGTCCAGGAAAAAGACGTTGTAGCGGGCATTTTTCAGTTTTTCCACTCTCTGCGCCCGGTCGAGCAGCCGGATCGGCTCGGTCATTTTGATTCGGAACGGTTCGATGATGGTCCGCATGGTCACCCCCTCGCCCCTTCCCTCGGAGGAACAAGATACCCATGAGATGGAGGGGCATGTCGTTGACGCTGGTCATTTCGGAATCTTGAGAGCGATGGAAGGGAAATATATATGGAATCGGCCTCGATCCGCAGTGGCGAGCTCCCAGCCCATGATCTTGGCATGAGCGCCGATAAAAAAATCAGGAAGCGGCATGTCCGGAACCGGTATTTCGGACTGGGACATACGCTGTTTCCGATATAAAAGGTATGCCCTGGCGCAAACGTCGGCCGCCGCCGCGGGCACATCCAGGATCTGGACGCCCCAACTTCGTATTCGGTCGGCAACTGTCGCGGGTTCTGCGTCTCCAACACAAATCTCAGCCAGGCTCACCGCATTGATGGCGGCGCCGTCACCCGCCACGGCACCGGCGATCGTCTCTCTTGCCCATTGTGAAAAAGGCGAGTCAAGCTCGAAGGCGTAGATGAGCACGTTCGTGTCGAGAAGAATCATGTCTCACGGGTCTGTTCGCGGAGTTTTTCCCATGTCATCATCGATCTCAAAGGCGCTTTGCGCATCGCCTCCATACATTCCTTTCTGCTCATGCGTTCGGCACGCTCCGGCTTCTCCAGTCGAATGAGCAGGAAACGTCCCTCCGCCTCCTGTTGAACGTCGAAAACATCCCCCGGCCGCCCGCCGGGCAGGACAATCCTCTTTTTAGAATCGACTGTAGATATGCTCATGGTGGGAGTATCCCACATGACTTACCGATTCGTCAAGGGTCGCCGCTCAAAGAAAATTCCAAATTCCAAGCACCAAAATCCAAACAATGAGACAAAGTATTGAAGAATCCTGCAGCAAGCTGCAGGGAATCTTCGACCGTAAGGACTTTTTGTCTAATTTTTATATTCGCTCGCTAACCCCGCAGCAAGCTGCGGGGAATGCGCTCGCTGTTGCGGTTCAAATGAAGAAATAATCAAACGAAGCCTCATATGAAACTACATGAAATCCGAAATCCGTATGACCAAAACCGTTACAGTTTCATTCTTTGATCAAACTGGGCGCTTCGCCGGCCAGCGTCTGAGCTTGTGTCCTTCTTTTTTCATTTGAAGCATCGACAAACCTGCTATATACATCCATCTATGGGAGTTGTTCAACGAATGGGCCGGATAAAAGGATCATCTTGATTCTTGGGCATTCACCTTTACAAAGAGAGGCAACCATCATGGTCAAAAGCCGCGTATCGATCACCCGGACACCGAAATCACCGGATTACGAGCAGATCCTTTCCGCCGTTCAGAAGACGGTCGACCTCCTGGGAGGCATTGGCGAGTTTGTCCGCCCCGGGCAGAAGGTGCTGATCAATCCGAGCTGGGTGACCGGAATACCGGAGCGGGAAAAGGCAACCATTACGCTTCCTGAAGTCACCCGGGCGGTGGCCGACCTCGTAAAGGATGCAGGCGCAGAACCGTTCATTGCGGAATCATCCGCCATCGGCGTGGACTCGGAGGCTGTCATCGCCGGCTCCGGGTACCTGAAGCTTCGTGAGATGGGCTATGCGGTTCTCGATTTAAAAAAGACCGAGACGGTTTTCCTGCCGGTTCCAAACGGGAAAATATTCAAAACGATAGAAACCTTCAAACCCGTGCTGGAAGCCGATGCGATCATCCCCGTCGCGAAACTTAAGACCCATGACCAGATGGAAATCACCTGTGCGATCAAGAAGCTCAAGGGGCTTCTTTCCGATAAATACAAACGCGAGTTTCACCAGCAGGGGGTCTTTGACGCGTGTGTCGACTGGTATGGCGCGTTGAAGCCGGTTTTGTCGATCGTGGATGCCGTTTTCTGCCAGGAGGGGCTCGGGCCGATCTTTGGAAAGCCCGTCGAAATGGATCTGATCGTTGCCGGAGCCGATGCCGTTTCCGTGGATGCAGTCTGCGGATATATTGCAGGCTTCGATCCCGAAGAAGTCCCCATCACCCGCGAAGCGGCCGCACGAGGACTTGGAAAGATGCACCGCGAAGAGATCGAGATTTCGGGGGAATCGATCGAATCGGTCTATCGCAGATTCATGCGGGTGCTCGAAGACGACCGGATCCGAATCGAAGGTTTTGAAATGCTCTACGGGGATTCCGTCTGCACCGGCTGCCGCATGGGGATCATGAGTTCGCTCTTCGACATGAAAGAAGCCGGCCAGTTGCGCTTTCTTCCGGGCATCACCCTTGTCACCGGAGATCCGGATATCCCCGCTACCGTCCCCGGAAAAGGGCTTGTGACCGTCGGCCGCTGCGTTCCGAAAGAGAAAAGATCCCCCAATCATGTGAAAGGGTGCCCGCCAAACAACCTGGACATCGTTAAGGCGATCATCGGAGGCCGCACCAGGGTCGAGCGGCATTGGGACTGAGGGCATGTCGTTACACGTTGCAGGTTGAAATCGTTACACGTTAAAGCAGAAAGAGAAAGCCTGCCTTTGCGTCTCGTGAAACTTGATTCAAGATTCAAAGATTCAAAGATTAAAAATTCAAGATAGCATGAGTTCCTAATGTTTGATCAAACTGGCCGCTTCAGTC
>QZKK01000120.1 GCA_003599475.1 Desulfobacteraceae bacterium | reverse complement strand
TCCTAATGTTTGATCAAACTGGCCGCTTCAGTCATCCAGCATCCAGTGGCCAGCGGCCGGGCTCGTGAGAAAGTTCTTTAAGCTCAATGCTCTTTCCTCTGCTCTATGCTCCATGCTGCTATCCTCTTCACTTGATTTTCAACCGCACCGCCAGCTTGTACAGATTGCTTCGATGGATGCCCAGATCCTTTGCGGTTGCAGCCCAGTTGCCCTGATTTTTTTCAACCGTGCGAAGGATCAACATTTTTTGAAATGCGTCCACGGCTTCTCTCAGAAACAATCCGCCGTACACGTCCGGATCGCACTCAGGCTCCGCAGGCGGCGCCTCGAACGTGAAATCGGGTCCGAGATCCAGATTGCGGGGTAAAATCCTTACCTGTTTTCGATCCTTGACCTCCGATGAGGCTCTGAGAACCGCCCGGGTAATCACATTTTCCAGCTCGCGGACGTTTCCCGGCCAGGGATAGCGCTTCAACGCTTCGATGGCGTCCTCATGGATGCGGACCGTTCCCATGCCGAGCCGGCGCTGCGCTTTCTGACAAAAATAGCCGGCCAGAAGCGGGATGTCTTCCGTGCGCTCGCGAAGCGGCGGCACATGAAGCGGATAGACGTTCAAGCGATGGTAGAGATCCGCACGAAAACGCCCCGCCACCACCTCGCGCTCCAGATTCCGATTGGTCGCAGAAATGAGTCTCACGTCGACATGATGAATCCGGCTCGATCCGATTTTCTGGACCTCTCCCTCCTGAAGCACCCTCAGAAGCCTCGGTTGAAGAGACAGGGGCAGCTCCCCGACTTCGTCCAGAAAAAGAGTGCCGCCGTCGGCAAGTTCGAATTTGCCTGTCCTGTCGTTCACCGCGCCCGTAAAAGACCCCTTGGTGTGTCCGAACAGCTCGCTTTCAGCCAGCGTCTCGGTCAGATTCGCGCAGTTTAGATAAAGGATCGGCCGCTCGCTCCTCCGGGAGAGGGCATGGATCTCCCGTGCCACAAGCTCTTTGCCCGTACCGGTCTCTCCGGTGACCAGGATGGGGAAATCGGACCCGGCGACCAGCTCGATTTCCCTTCGCAGGCGCGCCATGATTTCGCCCTCACCGACCATCCGCCTCCCCTCTCTTTCCCGGAAATCCTGCATCAGGTCCCGGGCGATCAGACCCGTCTTTTCCGCAGTGACTTCAAGGGCCTTCATCATGTCCGTGGTATGCATTTCGGCACCGGCCAGCGCACCGATGGCACTCAGAAAGCGCAGATCCAGATCGTCGAACGCCTCGGGGTCCACGGCATCTGCGGTCAATGCGCCCATCAGGGTGTCGCCGACAAACAAAGGACACCCCAGACATGAATGGATGCGGCTTTCCGACAGCCCTTCATCCGCAAGCAAACCGTCGAAGGGATCCGGAATCTTCGCGTCGGCAGGAAAGCGCACCGGTTCTCTCGAACTGCAGATGATGTCGAGCCTTGGATGTTCTTTCCGTAAGAAGCGCCGTCCCTTTGCATCTTCAGAAAGCCCTTTGGAAGCTTTTACATAGAGCTCGTTTCTCTCGATGCGAAGCAGTGCGGCGGCATCGTAGGGAATGACCCGGTGGAGTGAATCGAGAAGCCTCTGATAACGGCTTTCTGCGTTCAACGCCGAGGTCAGATCCAATGCGATGTTGATCAGGATGTCGATTTTGTCCATGAGGTAAAAGATACAACACCGTTGTTAAAAATACAACCGATCGTATGTGTATTAAATACAACTATTTGGAATTTGTGGCGAAGCCCCCAATTCCATTCCAAATTCGAAATCCGAAATCCGAAACAAATTCAAAATCTAAAATTAATGTTCTCGTAAAAAGTCCCAAAACGCGTCACTCCGGCGGATCCCGGATCATGTCCGGGAGGAGTCCAGAAGCTATTGAAAACACTGGATTTCGGCTTTCGGCGGAATGACGATTAAACTTGGCATCGGCCAGCGGCTGGGCTGAACACTGAACGCTGAACACTGAACACTGAACACTCTAACTGTTTGGCATGCGGCTTGCTCAATAAAAAGTCATCCATCGAACATTACCGAAGAAGGAGGCAGGCCATGCAAAACACGAAACGATTGTGGTTCATTTTAGGATCATCTCTTTTCGTCGCATTTTTCATTCTCGGATGGTTTGGAAAAGAAGTGTACAGGAAAGTCCCGCCGATTCCCAAAAGGGTGGTAACCGAATCCGGACGAACCGTTTTCACCCGAAACGACATCCTCGACGGGCAGCAGGTATGGCAGAGTATCGGGGGGCAGCAGGTCGGATCGATCTGGGGCCATGGCGCCTATCAGGCACCCGACTGGTCGGCCGACTGGCTCCACCGGGAAGCCTCGGCGCTGCAGGATCTGATCGGCCGCAAGCAGTATGGGAAACCTTACGAGATGCTGGATTCCGGCCTCCGGGCTTCGGTAAACGATGCCATGCGCAGGCAGATGCGCGCCAACACCTTCGACCCCACCACAGGGGATGTGGTGATCAGTGCGGAGAGGGCTGAGGCGATTTCCGCAGCAGCCGCCCACTACCAGGCGCTGTTCGGCCCGGAGGAATCCCTGAAAGACCTGCGGGAAGCCTATGCACTGCATGAAAATGCCGTCCCCGATCCGGGCCGCAGAACAGCGATGACCGCCTTTTTCTTCTGGACCGCCTGGGCGGCAGCGACCGAAAGACCCGGTACCGGCGTCACCTACACCAACAACTGGCCGCATGAACCGCTTGTCGGCAATCTGCCGACGGCTTCGAGCCTGATGTGGTCCCTTGTCAGCATCGCGCTTCTTCTGGCCGGAATCGGGGCCCTTGTCTGGTACAAGCTGTTCCGCGACAAGGAGGAAGCGCTTCCTTCGGCTCCTCAATCGGATCCGTTGGATGCCTTTGTGACGACCCCTTCGATGCGGGCGGTTGGAAAATACGCGGTTGTCGTCATCGCCCTCTTTGTCGTCCAGGTCCTCCTGGGCTCGCTGGTTGCCCACTACACGGTGGAAGGAGACGGCTTCTTCGGGCTTCCCCTCTCCAGGATTCTCCCGTACGCAACCGCCCGCACCTGGCATGTTCAGCTTGCGGTCTTCTGGATCGCCACGGCCTTTCTGGCCGCCGGACTTTTCCTTGCACCGGCTGCCAGCGGACGCGAGCCCAAATTCCAGCGCCTGGGAGTCAATGTTCTCTTCGGCGCGCTGGTCGTGGTGGTGGGAGGCTCGCTTCTTGGAGAATGGCTTTCGATCCGCCAGGTTTTCAGCCTGAATGCGGGATTCTGGTTCAGTCATCAGGGATATGAGTATGTGGATCTTGGCCGCTTCTGGCAGATCGCACTCTTCACCGGGCTTCTGCTCTGGCTGGTTTTGGTGTTGAGGGGGCTTTGGCCCGCCCTGAAGGAAAAGGGACATCGAAGGCAGCTTATCCTCCTGTTTGCCGGTGCCTCCGGGGCGATCGGCCTGTTCTACGCATCCGGATTCTTCTACGGCGCCCGAACGCACCTTTCCATCATGGAATACTGGCGCTGGTGGGTCGTGCATCTGTGGGTGGAAGGCTTCATGGAAGTCTTTGCAACCGCGGCCATGGCTTTCATCTTCGCCCGCCTGGGGCTTGTTCGGGCCGCAAATGCAACCGCTGCGGTGCTGCTGTCTTCCGCAATCTACCTTTTTGCCGGTATTCCCGGAACCTTCCATCACCTCTACTTTACCGGCACACCGATATCCATCATGGCTGTAGGGGCGAGCTTCAGCGCGCTGGAGGTCGTCCCCCTGGCGCTGATCGGTTTCGAAGCCTGGGAAACCTTTCGCCTCGGAAACCGGGCTCCCTGGATGGAGAAATACCGCTGGCCGATTCGATTCTTCATGGGGGTCGCCTTCTGGAACCTGGTCGGTGCGGGGATCTTCGGATTCATGATCAATCCGCCGATCGCGCTATACTACATGCAGGGGCTGAACACCACCCCGCTGCACGGACACGCGGCCCTTTTCGGCGTCTACGGTCTTCTGGCGCTCGGCCTTACCCTGGTGGTATTGAGGCGCCTGCAGCCCGAAGGCGTCTGGAAGGAAGCACCGCTGAGACTGGCCTTCTGGTCGATGAACATCGGGCTTGGGCTCATGATCGCATTGAGCCTGCTTCCCGTCGGCCTGGCCCAGGCCTGGGCGAGCATGACATACGGCCTGTGGTACGCCCGCAGCGCCGATTTCCTCCAGCTCCCGGCTTTGGAATGGCTGCGCTGGATGCGAATCGTAGGTGATACGATCTTTCTTGTCGGAGTCGGCGCACTGACCTGGTTCGTCGTCGGATTGAAGACCGGCTGGTCCTATGCTCCCGGCAAAGATAGATCGCGGGCTCCGATTCAGATCGGAGAAAAGATCGTCGTAAACCCATAATCATGAAACGACCCCCTGCCCTGCAGCCTTTTCCCGAGCAAATACGAAACTGGAAGGGATCAGGCTGTCGGGGCTTGAACACGGAAAAATAAAAGAGGATGCAAAAATGAACCCCATCGAAGAACTGAAAACAGAGCATCGAGCGGTCGAAGCGGCTCTAGCAATCCTTTCAGAGGTTGCCGTCGAAATCGAAAAGACGGATTCCCGCGCAGCGGTTGCGGATGCCGAAAGGCTGATCGATTTCTTCAAGACGTTTGTCGATGCCTGCCATCACGGCAAGGAGGAGGACTTCCTTTTCCCGGCACTCCGGCGAATCGGGGTATCGGGCGATAACGGACCGATCGGGGTGATGCTCAACGAGCATGACTCCGGGCGCAAGCACATAAAGGAGATGAAAGATGCCCTGATCGGGGCGAGGACCGGAAATCGGGATTCAGTGAAGGTCTTCAAACGGAATGCGGTCGACTATATCGACCTTCTCCGGCGGCATATCGAAAAAGAGGACCACGTCCTGTTTAAAATTGCCGAAGAGCGGCTTTCAACAGACTGCCAGGCCGAACTTTCCGAATCGTTTGAATGGTTGGAGAAGGAAAAGATCGGCCCCGGCCGCCACGAGGCATTTCACGAGATGCTGGAGGAGCTTCAGGAAAAGTACGCAAGGGGGTAAGTGGTAAGCGGTAAGTGGCAAGCGGAAGCGGCAAGATCGAAATTTAAGCCGCTGAAATCATCCGCTCGCGCAGAGGCGTCGAGGCAGAGGAATTGCCCTCCTCGGCGCCTCTGATTTTTTTCGTGGCGCTTTTATTTTTTCCCCGATTCGTATTAAAATACCCGAACAGTCGAATAATTGTACCGCCTCTGCCATTCCGGCGGAAACCGGATCCAGTTTCTTTCTGGATGCCGGACTCGATCCGGCATGACGAGCAGATATAAGTATTGCGGGACGGGTGGACCTGGACCATTTCAAACACATAAAAGCAGGATCCGATGCGATCGATCACCGAAGATCGGGGAGAATGGCATGCGTCGATGGCTTTTTTTACTGACTGGCATTCTTTCATTTTCTTTGATCGGAACAGCAGACGCGCAAAAGGAGGGGCAAGGAAACATGGAGCTGACATCACCGAATTTCGAGCACCAGGGAAAAATCCCGGCTAAGTACACCTGCCAGGGAGAGGATAAATCCCCCGCCCTCGAGTGGTCGGGACTTCCGGAATCGACCAAGAGTCTTGCCTTGATCGTGGACGATCCGGATGCACCGGATCCCAAGAACCCCAAGATGACCTGGGTTCATTGGGTCCTCTACAACATCCCGCCCGGTATCGATTCCCTGCCGGAGGCCGTTGAAAAAAGCGAGCTCCCGAAGGAGACGCTGGAAGGCATCAACGACTGGAAAAAAACAGGCTATGGAGGGCCGTGTCCTCCCATCGGCGCCCACCGTTACTTTTTCAAGCTGTACGCACTCGATGCCGTTCTGCCGGACCTCGGGCGCCCCACCAAGGCCGATCTGGAAAAGGCCATGAAAGGACATATCCTGGAGAAAACGGAGCTGATCGGATTGTATCAAAAGAAGTAATGCAAACGCTTACGATCCATGATTTTCGGAAAGACTATTTCAAAATGGATTTGAAGCAGTACCGTCTTTCCTTCGACGATGGGTTGTATTCCCAGTTTTACTACTTTCCGATGCTCGAAGAACTGGATACGGAGCTGATCTTTTTCATCGTCACTTCGTTTGTTCGACCCGGGCCGCCCAGAAAGCTGTTTGACGGCCGGCATCCGAAATTTCCGAAATCCCGGGACTGCATGTACGATGCGCATGTCCGTGGGCGATTCGATCCGTTCATGACAACGGAAGAGATACAGTATCTCGCCTCCCAAAAAAATGTCCGGATCGGAGCGCACAGCCATTTTCACGACGTGGTACTGACCGCTGTGCCCCTCAAAAAGCCGAACAGCCGCTGGAAAATAGAAAAGCTTCCGGATTTGCCTGAAGACCGGCGGCATTCGCAGAGCATACGATCCAGGATCGCGTTTCGCGGGTATGAAGCGAAAAACGGAGGCATCTCCCGGCGGAGCACTGCGGACTGGATCGATTACATGAAGTACGACACCGAATGCTGCATACGCTGGTTTCACAAACATCTGGGGTTTCAACCCACCCTTTACTCTTTCCCGTTCAATGAATACAATCCGCTTCTCGTATCGATCCTGAAAAGCTTCGGGTTTGAAACGCTGTTCAACGGCCGAAAAAGCAGGGGCTCCGTATCGAATCGCCTGGACATCGATATGCTGGCGGCGACCCTCGGATGCATCCCGGAAAATATCGATGGCTGAGGATCGAATCGCAATAGAAAGGATCCGGCTGAAGGATCTGCTCCCTTTTATCGATTCCCGGGAGAGACAAGGGGAGCCCGGCCCCCTCATCCCCATCTCCCGCATCCGTGCGGAGGCCTTCACTCGAAATCCCTATGCTTCTCCAGACGAGGTGGTTCTGCTGGTCGGTTTCTTAAAAAACCGGTGCATCGGCTACCACGGCCTTTTACCGGGGCTTCTTCTGCGTGAAAACGGCCGTACCGCCCGGGTCTACTGGATGAGTACGGTTTATGTCGCCGATACCTTCAGGGGCAGAGGAATCGCCAAATCCTTCGTTGATTCGATCATATCCCTCGGAGAAGACCTGGTTGCCACCGGCGTAACCCCCGAGGCCGAGAAGATGCTGAAATCCAGCGGCTTTCAAGACATCGGGGAAGTCCCCTACGTTCAGCTAAGACTCGAAAGACTCCTCCTTCCGGATTTTTCAGATCGAATCGAAAGCTTTCCGGAGCCGGTGACCGAGGAGGCGAACGGAACCGAACGTTACCGGGAGCTCAAGAGGCAGTGCTATCGAATGTGGATCGACGGCATGCCCCCGCTTCCGGAGACCGTTTCCAGCCGCATGGTTTCAAAAATCACCGCTTCCGAAGGAAAAGATTTCAGGGGGGGCCCCTGTTTCTACCGGAGCATCGACGTGGTCAACTGGATGCTGAGCAACCCGTGGGTTTCCTCCAGGGATCCACTTGGCCGGAAGGACTCCGATGGAACCGCGCACTACTACTTCACGGAACAGCGGGAGATATTCAAGTATTTCGCATTCGAATTCTACGGCAAAGGAGCGAAGAATCCTTCGGGTCATCTCGTTCTTTCTGTCTCCGGAACAGGACGGGCTACGACGGTTAAAATACTGGATCATGCGACCGGAACCGCCTCTGCCGGTCTTCAGGCGATCTTCACCGCGTTGACTGTCGCAAGAGACTATCTTGCCGACCGGGTGGATATCCCTACCGGCTTGATCGACGCCTTTCCGCACCGGAACTCCGCCGGCTTCCTGATGAAAGCCCAGACGCGGCCGTACTTCGCGCATCCGGCGGATGCGGACAGCCCACTGGCTAAATCGATCGGGCGTCTTCGTTTTCAGTATTTCGACGGGGATACGCCGTTTACGTAATCGAATACGGTGCCGCCGTCGCGTGATTACAGGATCTCCCCCATAGGCTTCAAGATCTGTTGCCAATAGAATGATTGAATCTCGCGCGGAGACGCAGGAGCGTGCAGGGAAGATGATCTCACTTGCGGGTGGAATCGGTTCGGGCGATCCGTCAACTGCGCTTCGGCGCCTCTGCGCGAAAAACGGAGGGTAACGGCATGGAGTTTATCTTAGGCATTATCGTTTTTTTCGCTGATATTTGGGCGATCGTCAGCATCTTGCGGGCGCCGGGGACATCCACATTGGCGAAGCTGTTGTGGATCCTGCTGATCTTGTTCCTGCCGGTCGTCGGCCTGATCATCTGGCTGGTTGCAGGGCCGAGAGCCTCGAAAATAAAGGGGATTTGACCGGTTTCTTCCAACTGGTGAAATCGTCGATTGGTTGATTGGTTGATTCGGGAAGATACGCCTATCGGCTAGGCGATTAACTACTCAACGATTTGACCATTTGACGAAGTCTCGCGGATGACTGCCCCCAGGACTTCGATGCCTTTTTCGATCTCCCGGGTGAAGGGAGATCCGCAGCTCACTTGAATGCAGTTTCTGTACTGCCCCGAATTCGAACAGACCACCCCGGGGATGATGGAAACGCCTCTTTCGAGGGCTTCCTGGTAGATCGTCTCACTGTCCGCGCGGGCATCGAGCTGCACCCACAAGAGGGAGCCGCCCCGGGGAACGGCGATTCGAATGTCCGGGGGCAGATACTTCTGCAGCGCCAGGGCGGTTCTGATCACCTGCTTCTTGAGGGACTTCCGGAGAGACCGAAGATGCCTCTCATAGGCACCGCCGGACAGAAACCGGGCCAGGAGATGTTGATTGAGGGTCGAGGTCGAAACGGTAGTTCCGGCCTTGAGGCTCTGCAGCTTCTCTTTCAACCGTTTACCCGGAATGATCCAGCCGATGCGCAGCCCCGGGGCAAGCGTTTTTGAAAAGGAAGAGCAGGTCAAAACCAGATCCTTCCGGTCGAAGGCCTTCAGCGGCAGGGGGCGCTTCCCTTCGAAGAAAAGCTCTCCGCTGATGTCGTCTTCGATGATCGGAATGTCATGGGAGTTTGCCAGATAGACGAGGTTTTTCTTTTTTTCATCCGGCATCACCGCACCGAGCGGATTGTGAAAATTCGGCATCAACAGCAGCGCCCGGATGCGGTTGTTTTCGACGACTTTCCTCAGTTCATCGATATCCACCCCGGAGAGAGGATCCGTGGGCACTTCGACGACGAGAATCCCGAGCTCCTTGAGTAGCTGCAGGAAGCTGAAGTTGGTCGGCGACTCGATGGCGATGGTGTCTCCGGCCCGCACCACGGCCAGCAGCGACAGGGTGATCGCTTCCATACAGCCGTTTGTGATGATGATGTCATCGGGGGAAATCCCTTCCAGAAAGCCGAGATACCACAATGCCAAATGTCGCCTGAGCTCCAGATCTCCCTCCGAAAGCGAGTATGAAAGCATCGATTTGATTTCCGCATGGGAGAGGTTCTTTAATATCCTTGCAAGCTGCCGGTACGGGAGAAGCTCTACATCGATCGTGGTCGATGCCAGGGGCAGAAGGTCCGGATTGTTGATCGCCGCCATGACCGAGTTGATCATCGCGGAAAGCTTGATCTCCCGGGGTGGGTGGAAAATCCTGTCGAAAGCGGGAATTCGAATATCCCGCAGAGAAATCGGGGCGACATAGTATCCCGACTTCGATCTTACCTCGACCAGGCCGATGGCTTCCAATTCGAGGTAGGCCTGGTAAACCGTGAAGGTGCTCAGGTTCAGCCGGCTTCCGAGCATCCGCACAGAAGGCAGTTTGTCTCCGGGCCGGTAGGTTCGGTCCAGGATCTTCTGCTCGATTTCCTGCGCAAGCCTCTGGTATCGGAATCTCTTGGGATCTCCGGTCACATTCCTCTCCTCGTATTGCCTCCGATGGTGCAGGCGAAAAAACAGGCCCGAAAACTGTTATGGTTTTTTAACTAATTTCTGCATCTGTTTTTTCTTATCACAATCCTTACGCGATGACAAAAAGAAGCCGGCTGCCAGCGGCGGCGTTGAACGGTGAACACGCAATCCCTGAGCTCTGAACGCTGAACCCTGAACGCTGAACCCTGAACACTTTTCTGTTGATCATCTCCCTGGAGGTTGATATCTCTATCGGAAATTCCCGCCAACCTTAATCGAAGATGGAGTGTGATCATGGAAAGAAAAATCCGAGTCGGAATTCTTTTCGGAGGCAGGTCTGCCGAGCATGAAGTATCCCTTCAGTCGGCCAGAAACGTGATCGAGGCCATAAACAGGGAAAAGTACGAGGTCGTCTTGATCGGCATCGATAAAAAGGGGAGCTGGCATTTTTACGATCAATCGAGATTTCTGCTGAATGCGGACGACCCGAAGCGGATTCAGTTGAACCGGACAAGCGATACCGTCGCGCTGGTACCGGGCAAAAAAGAGCAACAGCTCATCAGCCTCTCCGATCGCACCTCCGCCCAGCCGGTCGATGTGGTTTTTCCGATCCTTCACGGAACATACGGAGAAGACGGCACAGTCCAGGGGATGCTGAAGCTGGCCGGAGTCCCTTTCGTCGGTGCCGGAGTCCTCGGGTCCGCAGTCGGTATGGACAAAGATGTCATGAAAAGGCTCTTCAGAGAGGCTGGAATCCCCACACCGGATTTTCTGGTGTTCAACCGGTCTTCCCGAATCGATTTCGACGAGGTCAAGGACCGATTGGGGCTTCCCGTCTTCGTCAAACCGGCCAATCTCGGCTCGTCGGTCGGGGTCAGCAAAGCGAAGGACGAAAGCGGTTTCAGGAAAGCCCTGCAGGACGCCTTCAGGTATGACCACAAGATCCTGATCGAAGAAAGCATCTCCGGACGGGAAATCGAGTGCTCGGTCCTCGGAAATGAAAATCCGATCGCTTCTTTGCCCGGAGAGGTCCTGCCCCGGCATGAGTTCTACTCTTACGAAGCCAAATACATCGATGAGAGCGGTGCGGCCCTGGAAATTCCGGCCAAACTTCCGAAGGAGATTATCGAAAAGGTGCAGATCCTTGCCGTCAGAACGTACAAGACGCTCTGCTGCGAAGGGATGGCCCGGGTGGACATGTTCCTGAAAAAGGAAGACGAGCTGCTGGTCAATGAAATCAACACCATCCCCGGTTTCACCAATATCAGCATGTATCCGAAGCTTTGGGGGGCCAGCGGCATTCCATATACGGAGCTGATCGACAGGCTGATTCAGCTTGCCCTCGATCGTTTCGAATCGGAAAAGAAGCTTGAAACCGAAATTTAGGGATTAGGGATTAGGGATATAGTGAAAAACTCACTACATCCCTTCCTCTCTACATCCCTATTTCTTCTCTTACCCCTGCTTCGCAGCGGAGTAGTGGAGGACGGCGTCCGGCTGCAGAATCCGGAATGTAAAGGATTCGGTGAAATAGAGCTTCACCTTTTCACTGGAGTGGGATTCATAGCCGATCGCGAGATCCTGGCCCATGATCAGCTCGAAATCGCCGCCGCGTTTCGAGATCATGTATGCTTCGTCTTCGAATTCACCGCTCAGGTAAGTGCTGAGCAGGACGGGGCCGCCCAGGATATTTTCGGCCTGCATCTTTACCGGATACCCCTGCAAGTGAGCAGACATCCGGCTCCAGAGCTTGGGCCCTGCGACAAATGCGTAAGGTCCTTCGACGGATCGGCCGGTAAATGTCGTGACACCGCCCGCGATGGCTTCCAATAACTGCTCGGGTTTTGAGCCGATCGTCAGACATTCGTCACCCGTGCAAATCTTCAACCCCCGGATGTTTGCCTCAGGCAGGCCGTGATAGATGACCCTTTCCTCGAACAGCGCAATCCTTTTTGCGGCTTCTTCCAGATTCGTAAGGTCGACATCCCTTGCCCCGCGCACGACGTTGTCCATTTCCATGATGTCGAGCTGGAAAGGGATGCGGGTTTCAACGAGATGGTGCACCTTATGAATCCCGTAGGATAGGCCGTCGACCGGCTGCTTGTCGGGAAACTCGAGACGTCCCTCGGCGACCCCCGGAAAATCGGGCCCCTTGGGTGCGCTCACGTCCACCACTTTTCGGGCGGAAAGCAGGGCCTTGAGGCTCCGGGTCGCCTGGTTGTCGATTTCTCCCCATGCTTCGACAGGAATCGGCGCCAATTCTCTCTTCAAGATGTCCATATTCACTCCTTTCATTTGGAATTCCCAACCATTGAACCTTTTAACGTGAACCAGCAAACGGTTACGGGTTTTTTTCGTCCATGTCTTGATGGCTGAACGGCATTTTTCAAGAATGGATCGGTCATGAAACCGAGGGCTTATTCTCTCAAGCTGCCGATGCCGAGGCCTTGCGAGGTGGATTTGGCGGCCGGCGGTTCGGCGGACCCACCGCCCTTTTTCGACTTTTCCGAGCCCTTGCCGGCCATCGCCTTGGGAGGCTCGGGAAGCGCAATGCCCAGAAGCATATCCTTGGCTTCCGTAAACAGGGCTCCCATGGCATTCAGATCCTCCGCCGAAAACACCTTCTGAGCCAGCAGGAATACCCCAGTCTCCTCTTCATCCAGATGGTGGTTCGTGTATTCTCCCACGCCCTCGATCTTGATCGGGAATCTTTCGTGATCGCGGGGGAAATCCTCCGAATCCTTGAGGATCAACTCGATGATGTGGTGCTCGTTTACTGCCTCTAAAGAATCGTGTCGAGCTTCGGGGATCTGTTCCAGCAGATCGTAGAAGTACTTCTCTTCCATCGTGTGGTGAACGACCAGATGCCGGACGAATTCATCGAAAACACCCGGATCGCCTTCGGATTGGCTGTAGAGTTGTCTGAGCACTGCATGATGGTCGATCAAGGCCTTGATAATGTCCATAATTCCTCCTAAGCCCGAATTTGAAAGAAATTTGCGAAGCCCATCGGGGCCGTATTTGCGTCCTTGCAAAAGGCAGCTTGCCGAAGCGCTGAGCGAAGCATGTGCTGATAAGGTCAAAACGAGACTAGGATTGATGATACAGAAAAAAATGGAAGTTTAACATAGATCGGAAAGAAAATTTTTCAGATTTCAAGCTCGCCTTCGACCAGCACCGCCCGGTCATCCACGAGCACGGTGGGATTCAGCAGGATGATGTCGAGATGCAGGGAAGCATCCACCACGCCTCCCAGGCTGAGGTTGTCGCCGACAGCGACGTGGCAGGTCCCAAGCTTCTTTTTGATCTCCCTGGATTTGGGAATCAGGAGGCAACTGGGGTTCGTTCCGAAGGCAAATTCGGCGGGAATGTTTCGAGCCTCAGGTTCCCTGCTCATAAAAATCTCCTTCAGCTTCTGCGCCTCTGCTCCCCCGGCAACTTCGGAGACCTTTCCTTCCTCCACCCGGATCTTAAACGGCTCCTTGACCGGACCCACCTTCTCGACCATGTAAGGATTTACGATGACCCCGTTTCCGCTCCCCTCCACAGGGGCAATCGCGGCCTCCCCGTCGGGAAGACCTGAGAACTGACCGGGCTCGGTGGCAAAGCCTGCCAGGACATACCCTTTTCTTCCCTCGATGCTGAAAGAAATATCCGTGCCTTCCGGGGTGGTGATCCGGACATACTCCGCCCGGGTCAGCAGAGCGGCAAGCTTTTCGGTCAAAGCCTTCACCGCCCTGTAATCGGCGGTGATTCCGCCTTGAAGCATCATCTGTTCATCGAATTCCCGGATGTTGCACACCCGGGCGCCGGCTCGAACCGCGTTTCTTTGTGCATTCGTATGGGTAAGGGAGTGGGAAGTCTGATTGATGATCACCTGGGATGCAGCCATGGCCGCAGCAACAGCAGGCGGGGGCTCGACCCCTCCCATCTCGCGGGGAATCATGGTCATCACCGCCGTCTCGGCCTCGAGGGCATGCGCCATGACCGCAAGCACCTCCGTGATGCTGCCCGGACGCTCCGTATCGGTCAAAATCAGTACATTTTCCCCTTTCCTGAGCGCCACGACATTTTCAAGCATCATTCGGGCGGTTCTGGCCATCTGCATGGTAATCAACATGGTCTTGTTTCCTTTTCGGGTTCCGGGTTGCGGGTTGCGGGCTAAAACCATCCGTCTCTCGACGCCCAAGTTTGAGATAAGCCCAACCGCCGCCGCCTCGGCCAATTTGATCGAAAGCAGAAACTTCTGAAAATTTTGCCACAAAGACTCAAAGGCACAAAGAAGAGCATGCATTTATTACTATTACTTCGTGTCTTCGTGGCGAGCCATTCACATGTGAAGTTTCATACAAACGCTTCGTTTGGTTATTTCTTTGTTTGAATACTTTGTCTTATTGTTTGGATTTTGGTGCTTGGAATTTGGAATTTTCTGAGCGTGGTGAAGTTTCACACCAGGCTCAACTCTCCCTGGCTTGCTTTCTTCCTTCACGGATCGATCGGATGATGGGGTAAAAAAGAGTGATGATCGCCATCACGATCAGAATCAGTGAGATCGGCCGGGTGTAGAAGCATGACAGGCTTCCATAGGATAGAACCAGGGAGCGTCGAAGAGAGGTTTCCACCATGAAGCCGAGGATCATCGCAAGAACCATTGCGGAAGGCGAAAAATCATACTTTCTCATGAGGAAGCCGACCACTCCCAGGATCAGCGCGACCCAGACATCGTTCAGGTTGTTTCCGATGGCATAGGTTCCCACCACCACCAGCGCCATGATCGAGGCCATCAGGACGGGTCTCGAGATATTGACGATCTTGATGCAGGGTTTGATGAAAAGATAGCCGGCGATGAGCATGAAAATGTTTGCGACGATCATGCCGACAAAGAGTCCGTAGACGATATCGGGGTTGTTCTGGAAAAGAAGCGGACCCGGGCGCAGCCCCTGCAGCATCAGTGCGCCGAGCATGATCGCGGCGGCATTGGATCCGGGGATACCGAATGCGAGCAGCGGTACCATTGCACCGCCTGTCACCGCGTTGTTGGCCGATTCCGGTGCGGCCACCCCTTCGAGCGAGCCCTTGCCGAACCGTTCCGGGTTCTTCGACCAGCGCTTCCCCTCGTTGTAGGCAATAAAGCCGCCGATCGTCCCGCCGGCTCCGGGCATGACTCCGACCACGGTCCCGATCACCGTCCCCAAGGTGGTTGCTCGCGTCGTCGATTTCAGATCGGCCCAGGAGGGCATCTTGGTCGAGAACTGTTCTTTGACCTTCTCCCAACTGACTGCTTCCGACACCTGGACAAACACCTCCGATACGGCAAAAAGACCGATCATGGCCGCTACCAGATCGATTCCCCCCAGCAGTTCTTCGGAACCGTAGGTGAATCGGGGGACTCCGGAGAAAGGGTCCATCCCCACCGTGGCAAGGATCAGTCCGATGACCCCGGAAATCAGCCCTTTTACCATGCTTTTTCCAGCCAGGCTGGAGATAATGGCAAGGCCGAAGACCGTCAGCCCGAAATATTCCGGAGGCCCGAAGGAAAGGGCGAACTCGGCCAGAGGAACCGCCATGGCGATCAGAACGAACACGCTGAAAATGCCCCCGATTGTTCCGGTGTAGAGCGAAATTCCGAGTGCGACTCCACTTTTCCCCTGCTTGTGGAGCTCGTAGCCATCGAGCACGGTTGCTGCCGATGCCGGTGCCCCCGGGGTGCGGATCAGAATCGCCGTGATGGAGCTTCCATACATCGCGCCGATATAAACGCCGGCCAGCATCATCAACGACACAGACGGGCTCATGCTGTACGTAAGGGGAAGAAGAAGCGCCATGGCGATAGAGCCTGTGATACCCGGAAGCGCCCCCCCTACGATCCCCCAAAGCACTCCGAAGAGAACCGCAAGCAGGCTTAGTGGTGCAAAGGCGATGGTTGCCCCCATCATGAAATTTTGAAGCATCTTGAACTCCTCCCGTTAGCTGAACAAAGACCCGCCGGGCAGACGTACTCCGAGCAGGACCGCAAACAACAGATACAAGGCCGCCGTAAGGCCTGCGGAGGCGTATACGTTGGTCTTCCATTTCTCGCCCAGGAGCCATGTGAGGGCAAGAAGGAAAACGGGTGTGACCACGAGGTATCCGAAAAGAGGAAGCAGGATGATGTAAAGAAACGACAGGATCATGGTCGGAAGCAGCGTTTTGTAGGAGATCTGTTCCGCCCCGAAGGCGTCCTCCTCGAGCCGCTCTGCTCCTTTTATGGCAGCGCCATGCTTGTCTTCGGCGGAGGCGGCCGGCTGCAAGAAAAGGCTGTCGATGATCAGGATAAGCGAAAGCACCGCAAGCACGGCAGCAAGCAGATTGGGAAAAAAGGCAGCCCCCAGATTGTCCATCTTGCTTGGGGGGGGAAGATCTCTTGTCGAAAAATAATAGAAGGCGGATAGGAGGAGAAAAATCGAGCCGATGGCGAAATTGCTCTTTTTCATTGGTTCCTCGGAATGGTTTGTCTGGAAACGGAGGAGGCGGGGGAGCGGCGTTCTCCCCCGCCCGGTTCAAGCGAAGGCCCTACTGTTTCGGAGCCTGCTTCAAAAGCCCGATCTCTTTCAGGTATTCCGTAAGGTTTGCATTTTCCTTCTCGATATACTCCGTATACTTCTTGCTCCCCATGAATGCGGGGATCAGGTTTACCGACTCGTAATAAGCCTTGTATTTCGGATCCTTCAGCACCTGCTGGATCTTCTCCTCCCACCATGCCGACGCATCTTGTGGAACGCCTTTCGGGCCGACGATGCCTCGGAACTTCTCCACCACCATATCGTAGCCCAATTCCTTCATGGTCGGAATTTCGGGAAGCATCCCCAGCCTCGATTCCGTAAAAGTCGCAAGAATCCTCAGCTTTTTGGCATCCACCTGGCCCATTACCTCCCCCGGTTCTCCAAGCCCGAGGTCCACATGGCCTCCGAGAACCGCAACCAGCAGATCGCCGCCCCCCTCGAAGGTGGCGGGAACCACATCGATTTTGGCCACCTTCTGGATCTGATTGGCGATCATGTGCTCGACCGAACCCGGTGTGGCACAACCCCAGCGCTGCTTCCCGGGACTCTTCTTCGCCGCCTCGATCAGGTCCTTGGCGCTTTTGTAGGGGCTTTCATTTCTCACGTAGAGGACCATCGGATCGATGAAAACACGGACGATCGGAGCAAAATCCTTGTAGTTGCGGGCTGTCTTTCCAAGAAGAGGGGTTTGCAGGTAAGTAGATCGGA
>QZKK01000228.1 GCA_003599475.1 Desulfobacteraceae bacterium | reverse complement strand
ACCGCATGCGCCAAGCTGCCATAGAATCACATACTCGGAATCAAGAAGTATCAGGGCCAATGTAAAATGACCAAAGTAAAGTTACGAAGTCAAATTAATGAGGGTTTCACCATCTATGAACTATGCTCATGGCAAGCCTTTTATTTTAGCGTGGTGACTATTACAACCCTTGGTTTCGGAGATATTCACCCCAATATTAATGCTTGGCACATTCAGTTATTTACAATCCTCGAAGTTATTGTAGGATTATACTTCCTTATTACTATTTTAACAATTTTTGTGTCCTGGGCTGTGAATGAACCACGTCGAAAAATATCACTGAAGGACTTAGCTAAGAAAGTTTCTGAAGACCAATTACAGGAAGAGCCTGGGGTCGGATCTTAAATGTTAATTATTTTATAAAGAGGCAATTATTCGCGAGTATTGATAGCGTAATCGAAGTTATTACTTACGGCCATTTGAAAATGTATCGATTTTCGTCTGAAATCTGTATAATCAATGATTCGGGAATGGAAAGACAATATTATGAGCATATTCGATTTCCTCAGAAAACATGGTGATGTGCTTGAGAACTCGCAGCAAAAGCGAGGTTTATCTGTTAGGGAAGCAGAATCCATCTCCCGTGAATTTGGGAAATTTCTTGCTGAGAAGTTGCCCGTAATCAAGGATACAAAACTCCTTCCTCATCCCAAAGAAAAAATAATGGAAGCCTTGAACCTCTCGATACAGCAAGTCCAAAATCAAACAGATCCCGACACTTTAAAGATGCTTAATGCTTTGGAGAGCTGCAGGCAAGGACTTACGGTCTTTGCTGAAATTGATACTTGCGATCAGGAGGCTGTGCAATATTTCAACCAATTCTCAAATGTTAAGGCAGTACCAGAAAAGCGCAAGGGAGAGTGCCTTCATCTAATAACGAAATACTTGAGGCGAAGTGTGGGGGCTCAATAGCCAGTGCTGAATACCCGCTAAGTCGGACAGGGATTTCACTGTACTATCCTCCTTCCGGTGATGGCTAAGGTTAGGCATCCTATGTTGAACGCAATTAGCCTTAGAAGAATTCTCTGCTTGGATGGATTGCATTATTCCTTCCAGTTGCTTAAATATTATCACTCAGGTTTATGGGAGACCTGTTGTCAGATTCCATTGGACAATACAAAGGTCATCTCGGCGCTCGCGGCATGCTGGGGTTTCGTTGACACACTACATCGAATCAGAGAAATAGCTCAATCTCTGCCTGATTTGAGTTCAAAGCATATTGAGATGAGGGCTTTCTTATCCGCATCCAGTCTCGCTGAGGAATATCGGCACTACATCCAGCACCTAAGGCGCGAATTGGCGAAGGACCCGCCAAATCCTTTTCCTGTGTGGGGGTCTCTTTCGTGGGTAGATGCTGAGAACCTAAAGAAATCGCACACGGCTTTTCTTGGAGTGCAGATCCCGGGTACTACCTATTCAAGTTGCGTGTACGATTCGCAGGAGAAATCATGGGTGAGCAAGGTCTGCCTTGGCGTGAACGAAAAATCTTTCAATTTCGACAAGATTTTCGATTCTGCAATCCGTTTCAAGGATTTTATTCTCCCGTTTCTCTTGGAGGGCTCATCCGATGAAATCAAGTTTCGTGAAAAGCTCCCAATTTTTTCGATGGAGGTTGTCGAAGAAAGTATTACCTGACACTGCGCTTCGATCAACGTACTTGACTCCGCCGGGCGTGGCCGTTGATTTTTGACTCAAATATGGGGAAAGAGCCTGGGGGTCGGGGAATAGCCTGGGGTCGGATCTTAACTATTGATTATTGGAACCGAGCTGACACATTATTGATATCGATATATTCAAAATGCACATTTTTAAACAAAATATCGTGAAATGTTCTGAAATTGGAGAGAACAATGAACACTTATGTCTTCAAAATTCAAATCGCCCCAAGCTTGTACCAACAGCTTGAACTAAAAACAACAACATTTGTTGAAAAGCAAGAGGCCATTGAGGTGTTAACTGATGCCTTTAATAAAAAGGAAATCTTCTTCTCGCTTAAAGAAAAGGATAACCGTACCGCCTTTGTAAACGATACCGGTGGTGAGTTAGCTGTTATCGTTCCTGCTTAGATTAAGTCGGTATGATAAGTCCTTAAGCCTTATGGGCCGAACATGTCGCTTATGGGCGGCGGCGCCCCTCAGTGCTGTCCACGTCTCCAAATCTCCACCATTGATTTGTGATTCAAAGCTTAAAAATTGCCAAGTACGTATATCATGCAGTTATCGATGCCAGAATGCAAACGAAAGCACCTCCCAAACCATTGACCACTTAACCATCGGATGTTCGTCAGTATGAATCCAGTCTCTCGTTCGGACCTCCGTATGGTTTACATGGACGGTTTCGATCCCTCGCTTTTGCCGAAGACCCGCCTTGGCATCCGCAGGCTCGTTAGGGCAATCGGACAAAAAGCGATGAAAACGCCGCTGCCCCTGCAGCAGATTTCTGGATCCCACCCTTGACATCCCGCCGGTTGCCCGGGTACTTTCCGGATGGACGATAACGCCGCGGGCAATGAAAAAAGGCGGAAAATATGGGCCGGAAACGGATTCGGGAATTGCCCGGCGAGGCATCCACGCGCTCGGCCGCACCGGCTCCTTCATGGCCCACGGGAGTGGAGATTTCTGCATCGCCTTTTCCACTCGAAACCTCAGGAATATCGAAGGGAAGAGGAAGCGGGTCATCGAAATCATCGCGGATGAATCCTTGTCCCCTCTTTTCGTCGCGGTCGTCGAGGCCGTGACTGAAGCCCTTTATAACAGCTTGACCATGGCGAAAACAACGTCCGGGTTCATGGGCGCACGCTGGAGGGAATCGATCTGAACAGGTTCAGTGGCATCTTGCCCCTCAAGGGCAGCTCGACCGCCGATTGACTTAAAAGCATCGATAGATCCTTGAACAATCCGATCTATGCTATAGTTAGGGCGATAGTTAGGCTGGAAAGAATCAGGGATCGAAAAGGATGCATCCAAGGATGCGACCGGTGCCCCGAACCAAAAGGACGCCTGCAAACAGGCGGGATTCTCAATGACCATTGAGCTTTATTTCAGCAATCAGTTGGATGAACTGGCGGAAAAGTTCGCACGGATTTTAACGGACGAGGTCCGGGGCAAGGCCGATATCTTCGAACCGCCCGTCGTGATTGTCCCCAGTGCAAATCTGGCCAAATGGCTTCAGCTTTTTCTGTCCGGGAAGAATTCGATCCTGATGAATGTCGAGTTCCGGTTCCTTGAATCGGGTCTGTGGGAAATGCTCGCGGCATTCGACTCCGGGGAGAGTAAACCCGATCGGATGGATAAAGAGCAGCTTGAAATTTTTCTTCTTTACATTCTGCAAAACCTGGATCGCAGCGACATCGATTTTTTACCGGTCGCAAAATATCTTTTCGGAGAAGGAGAAGAAGATAAGGAAAGGCCGCAGGATGCGGCGAGAATCTGGCAGCTTTCCGAAAGATTGGCCCATCTCTTCAAGGAATACGAATTTCACCGCACCGATATGATCCGGAAGTGGTCGGCGCCGGAGACCGTAACAGAGGGTATGGAGCGGTGCCAGCAGAAGCTGTATCTCCGGTTGAAGCTTTTAAGGGAAGACCTCGCGGGCCGAACGGGAAAGCGGCTGCTTTCGGTGATGGAATATGCCGACTGTGTGCTTTCAAACAATCGTCCGGATGAAGCGGAAGCGGCAAACCTGAAAAACATCCATTTCTTCGGCCTCTCCCAGATATCCAATTTTCATCTGACGCTTATCGGCAGGCTTCAGGCCTGTTATGCAATCCATATCTACACCATGAATCCTTCCAGGGAATTCTGGGAGGATCTCCGGACACCGCGGGAAAAGCGGTGGATCCGGAGAAGAAACGTCCGGACGCTTGCCCTGCAAGCCGATGAACAGGAGCGGGGCCAACTCTTGCGGCAGGCGGACAATGCGCTGCTGGCGGCATGGGGGAAGCCAGGGCGTGAGAGCATCCGGCTGCTGTGCGGACTGACCGATTACGATTTCAACGCCTGTTTCAAGACTCCGAAACAACCCGCCGGCATCCTGCAGCGCATCCAAAACGACATCCTCACGCTGTCTCAACCCGGGGAGCGTTCCTTACAGGATCGATCGCTTCAGATCGTTGCATGCCCCAGCCGCTACAGGGAGGTTGAAACCGTATACAACAGCATCCTTTTCAACCTCGAACAGGATGAAACGCTGCAGCAGACCGATATCGCCATTCTCGTGCCGGATATTTCCGCTTACAAACCGGCGTTCGATTCCGTTTTCAACCGCTGCCCCGGACAACTCGCTTACAACCTGGTGGATTCGCACGCCTCGATCGAGAGCGTCTACGGGAAGGCGGTTACGGCAATTGTGAAGCTGGCCGCGGGGCGGTTTTCCAGAAACGAAGTTTTCGATCTGATTTTAAACCCATGTTTCATGAGCCGCTGGAAGATCGGCCCCGACGAAGTCCAGGCATGGGCGAACTGGACCGGTGCATTGAACATCTTTCATACCTTCGATCGGGAGTCGAAAGAGGCCAGGGGATATCCGCCAAGCGGCAACTTCACCTGGAAGCAGGGACTGCAGCGCCTTCGTCTGGCACGGATCATGGCGGAACCCGAAGTGACGGACCTGTCGGGGTTTGCGAATTACCAGGGATTCGTTCCGTACAGCGATCTTACGACCGGCGCTCCGGATCTGGTAGAAAAGTTTTGCAGGATTATCGAAACCCTGCAGCGTGCCGTTGGCCGGCTGAAGGCCGGAGGCATCGGGGGCGGGCAGTGGAAGCAGCGCTTCTTTCAGACCTGCGACGAGCTCATCGAAATACCGGAGGGTTTGAAGGGAGAAACCGCCGTCCGGAAGGCGCTTGTGCGGGCATTTGACACCCTTACGCTCTACGACCGGCTGCAGGGGGAAAAACCGGCCTCGACCCCGGCTGCCGATCCCGATATCGGCTTGGATATCGACCTGGACATCGACCTGGACATCCATCTGATCAAAGAATTTATCCGCGCCAATCTCGGAGCCATCTCCGGCGGCCACGGCAATTATCTGACCGGCGGGGTGACCATCTCCGGCCTGCAGCCGATGCGACCGATTCCGTTTGACATCGTTTACGTCCTCGGAATGGAAGAAGGAAACTTCCCCGGCAGGGCCGAGCATTCGACACTGGATCTTCGGCTGTCGAAGCGGCGGATCGGCGATATCAGCCTTCCGGAACGAAACGGCTTCCTCTTTCTTGAAATGCTGCTTTCCGTGCGGAAGAAGCTCTACATCGGCTATGTTTCGAGGGATCTTCAGAAAGATCGCCTGCAGCAGCCCTGCAGCGTTGTCAACCAGCTCAAACGATACGTGGAACAGGAGATCCTACCGGACGGACAGATGTTTCGGGTTGCAGAGATTCCGTTATCCGGAGCCAGCGGCCGTTACCTGGCGCAAGAGGCCGTCGACGCTTTCAGCGACGTGCTGGTAAACGATTCGCTGGCGGACCGGGTGACATACTACCGGAGCCATCGGCTGTGGAAATCCTTTACTGCCCAGGCTTCAGCCGATGATCTGAAAAGGGTTTCACGCTTCGAACCGGATCTTTCCATCGGGGCCGCGGCATCCGCAGCGGCCGACCGGACGGTTGAAAAAATCACGATGGGACAGTTGAAAAAATTTCTGGAGCACCCCGTCCGGGAAAAGATCCGGCGGCATCTTGGCCTCTATGACGAGGAAGAAACCATCGAAGATGTGGTGCTGCGGGAAGACGAACCGTTTTTTTCGGAATTTCCGCTGGATTATCGACTGAAGATGGAACCGGTCCGATGCTGGCTGGCTGCCTGTTTTGCCGCAAAGAAGACCGGTTGTGCAGCACCGGATGCCGGAGCCTTTTATCATCTGATCTATGATGCCTGCGGGCGAAAGAACCAGACCCCGGAAGGCGCATTTGCCGATACGGACCGGGAGGCGATCCGGGAGGAGGTCGGAAGAATCGTGGAAACGATCCGGCCGGTTCTGGAGAAGATGCATTCGGCAAAAAAGCTGTTCAGAGCCGTATCGATCGGAGAACCCGCACAGGAAGCGCTTCCTTCGGAAAGCGGTCTTTCCCTGAAGCGGTTCGACCCTTTCACCCTTTCGGTACGGGCCGCAGATTCCGGATCGGATACCGCCGCTCAGGAAGTGGAGCTGCACGGGCAGCTCCCCTGGATGTGGCAGGACGGAGAAGGAGCCTGGCACGCACTGGTTTTGAGCGGCTCCGCCAAAAAGCCGGCCGATCCGGATCGATACGTCCTGGAACCGGTTCTGTCTTATCTGCTTTGCCTTGCCGGGGATGAGAGCAGACGATGGATCGAAGCCTCCGGCATCCGGCTCCATGTGGTCTACCGGGACATCGTCAGGGAGTGGCGATACGAATTCGACCCGCAAAAAGCGGAGGCGTATCTAAAGAAACTTGTATCCGATTTTCTCGATCCGTCGCAGACGGCGTGGCTCCCTTTTGAAGTGGGGACGTCGCGGACCGTTCGGCCTCACAAAACGCCGGAGAAAGAAATCGATGAGGCCGCTCGGATGCAGTTTGCCGCTGAAATGAAAGAGGCCTTTGCAGAAGAGGAAGACTACCTGATCCGGATCGTAAAACCGGTGATCCCGCAAGACGCCTTCGACCGGGTCCGACGCCGGTTCAAAATCTACTTCGAGTCGGCGGGTTCCTAGGTTTTCAACAGACTCCATACCGGGAGCGACCATGACCTATACGCTTGTGGATGACATCGCAAAGATCGATTTGACCCGGCATGCACTCATCGAAGCGTCCGCCGGCACCGGCAAGACCTACACCCTGGAAAACCTGGTGGTCAGGCTTCTGAAGGAAAGACAGGACGTCGCGCTTGAAAATATCCTGGTGGTGACCTTTACGGAAAAGGCGACCTCCGAACTGAAACTGCGGATCCGGCAAAAGCTCGAACAGGAGATCGGGGAGAGCGCCTGCGAAAGCGGGGTCGAAAAAATCAGAGACACCCTGGACGCCTTCGACACGGCATCCATCTATACCATCCACGGTTTCTGCCACACGGTTTTAAAAGACTTCGCTTTCGAAAACGGCAGTCTTTTTCAAAACGAGCTCGTCGATGACACCCCGATTTTCGATGCTCTGCTGCGGGAGCAGATGCGGAAGGACTGGCCGCAGACCTATGGTTCGGATTTACCCGAAATCCTGCGCGCGGCCGGGTTTGCCGCCCGGAAGGACCGGCTTCTTTCGATGGTGGCAACCCTTGCCAGGCGGGTTTTTCGCCCCGATGTCGGGGATGAAATCAGACCCGATGCAGACGGCCGAAGCTTTCGGCAAATTCGATCCGCAATCGTCGCGAGGCTCCTGGAGCTAAAGACCCTGATCGGGGCCGCCCCGGCATTTTCAGAGGGCTTCAACCGGTTGAACATCAATGCCCGAAGCAAAAAATCGCTGATGGAAAAGATGGTGACCCCCCTTGAAGACTACCTGTCCCGGTTCGATGAGAACCGTTTTGAATTTGAGCCTTTGCTGGAGCTGATCGAAAGGATCCAGACGGTAAAATCTTCCGACAGGCAGGGAATCGAATGCCTCGTGCCGGCCAATTGGACAAAAGCCGGGGAAAATATCCAGGTATGTTCGAATCTTGAAACGATCTCAGACTGTTTGGCGTGCCTGGCGGAAGCCGTAACCGATCTTTCGCATTATCTCGCGGTCGATGCCGTCAAGACCCTTCAAACAGATGCGGCCCGGTTCAAGCGGCGAAACGGCTGGATCAGCTACGAGGATATGCTCAGCCGGGTGGCCTCCGCCTTGCACGACGCGCATTCGACGCAGTTGATGCAAACGCTGCGAGCCAAATACAAGGTTGCCTTCGTGGACGAATTTCAGGATACGGATCCGGTCCAATGGCGGATTTTCGAGCGGCTGTTCCTCGATCGAACCGAGAAATCCTGCCGGAACCTGCTGTTTCTGATCGGAGACCCCAAGCAGGCGATCTACTCGTTTCGCGGCGCCGACGTATACGCCTACCTTGAAGCCAGAAACAAGATGGAGCGGTTGGCTGAAAGCGGTTCGGCCAACCGCTATTCCCTGACTACCAACTGGCGGTCCAAGCCGGAGCTCGTTGCGGCATTCAATCGGCTGTTCTGCTGCGAGGAATGGTTTCCGCCGCAGGATCGGGCGGGCGCATTCGAAATCGGCTACCAGGACGCCGGTTCACCGAACGAAGAGGATCTGCCCGTTTTTCCGGCTGCCGACCGCTCCGGTCGGCCGGTGCTCAATTTCGTGGATCTTCGCCAATCGGAATCGCCCGGGCGCGCCAAACCGGCGCTTGCCCGTTTCATTGCCGCGGAAATCCGGCATCTGATCGATTCGGGCGGCATCGAAATCGAGGTGAAAAACAGCGGGCGCCGCCCTCTGGACTACGGCGATATCTGCATCCTTGTCCGCGGCAGATCCGACGCCCTTCTCCTGGAGCCGGAGCTTGCAAATCGTTACATCCCTTATTCCTTTTATAAAAAGCCGGGTCTGTTTCTTTCCGATGAAGCCCTTTATCTGAGTCTGATGTGCCGCGCGGTATCGGGTCCGGGAAATCTGCCGGATACAAAAAAGGCGCTGTTGACGCCTTTTTTCGCTTATAAAACCGACGACCTGCATGCGGTTGAAACTCTGCCGGTTTCTCACCCGCTCAAACAACTGCTGTTTCACTGGCACGGGCTTGCCCGAAGCCGGAGATGGGGGCTTCTTTTCCAGTCGCTGATGGAAGATTCGGGGCTTCTTTTCCGTGAAGCCGGAACACGGGATTGGGACCGGAAATATACCAACTATCGACAGATCTTCGAGCACCTGGAAGATGTCTCCTATCGAAAGAATCTGGATTTCAGGGGCCTTTCCGCACTGCTTGACAGCTACCGGAAGCAGACCGTGGGAGCGGAAGAGGATGCCGATATCCACCAGATCGAAACCGAAGCCCGCAAGGTGCAGATCATGACCATGCATGTCAGCAAAGGGCTTGAGTTTCCGGTGGTTTTTATCGCAGGAGGACTCACACAGACGTCTGTCGACGCGTATCACGTTTACCATGACAGCGACCCGGAGCGGCCGGAAAAAGGAATCCGCAAAATCATCGATCTTTCCAAAAAATGCGGCAGGGAACGACACGATCGGGAAAGAAACGAGGAGGACAAGCGGCTCCTCTATGTCGCATTGACCCGAGCGCGGTTTAAACTCTATGTGCCTTTCTTACCGATTGCGAGCGGATATCGCTGGGTGGGACCGGTGTGCCGGTTTCTTTCCTCGGCCGTTTCTTCCGCTTTTCAAGAGGGAAGCGGCAGTCCCGGCGCCGGCTGGCTGGCTCCGGATACCCATCGTGCAACGGGTCCCGGCGGGGCCGCGGCCATCGGTGGTGCAATCGTTTCGGAATCTACGATCCAACTGGATTTTCCTCTTTTGCCTTTAAACAAAAGTTACCAGGCCAGAAGAACCCTGCTCGAATCGTTTTCCAGCCTGCATTCAAGACTCTATCGTGGACATCTACCGGAGACTGGGTTTCGGGTGGTCCGGGAAAAAGACAGGCAAGACGACGAAAGCGATTTCGCTTTCGATTCGGACCCTCTCCGTACGATTCGGCCGGAGGCGGAGCTTCCCGGCGGAGCCGACATGGGATCGATGTTTCACGATATCTTCGAGCACATCGATTTTCAGGCGGCAACCGGAAACCCCGAGGGTTTTCCGGAAACGGCCGAAGCAAAAGATCTCATCGTCGAAATCATGAATGCCTACCGGGTCGAGAACCGCTGGCTGCAGCAGGTGTGCCGGATGGTTGCAGACACCCTGACGACAACGGTCCATGCCGGGGAGCAACCGATTCTCCTTTCCCGGGTCAAGAAAGAAGACCGGATTCACGAAGTCGAATTCTACTATCCCTTCACCTTTCCGGCCGGCGGGATGTTAAATATTCCGGATTGTGAGATCGGAAGAGGAAATTGCGGCTTCATCCGGGGCTTCGTGGATCTTATCTTCCGGCACAACGGGAAATACTTCATTGTCGACTGGAAATCGAACCGCATCGAGGCCGGGTATGGACGGAAAGCGCTCGAAGCCTGCATGAAGGATGCAGGATATTATCTCCAGTACAAGCTCTATGCGGTGGCGGTGAGGCGCTGGTTGAAACAGGCCCTCGGGGACCGGTTCGATCCGGACCGGCAGCTCGGCGGCGTATTTTACCTTTTTCTCCGCGGGATGGGAGCCGGAAACGGCAACGGGGTTTATTTCGTTTCACCGGCCGAGCTCGGCGATCTGGAGCGGATCGAGGCGGAGATCGCAAAGGCGGTCCGGTAGAGCAATGGAATGATGGAATAATGGAAAAATGAAGTCTATTTGAATCTTTGAATCTTTGAATTTTGAATCAAGTTCTAACTGCAACTGTGATGCGATGACGAGGACAACTGCTTCAATTCATGACAAAGATCCGCTCCCGGATCCGATCCTGGAACGGCTGATCGACTTTAAGATCATCAAAGAATCGGACAAGGGGTCGATCGAACCGCTGCTTCCGCTTTTCCGTTTTATGGAGATCTCTTTCCTGGATTTGATGACCCTAAGGGATCTATTGGAATTCGGCGACTGCCGGGGAGATGCGTCGCTTGTTGTGGTGTTGACGGCCATGTTCGCGGGACTTGAGGAAGGAAGCCTCTGTCTGAATATCGATCCCGGACACTTCTTGCGGCAGGTGCCGGAAAAAGACAGGATCATAGCGGATGCCGTTGTCTCCGAGTTTCATCTCAGCCTTGCGGCGGGAAGATATCAAAAACTGATCACCCAAAACGTCGGTGAATACATGCCGTTGATCCTGGATCGATCGAGCGGCGGCAGCCTGCTTTATTTTCAAAAGCACCACGCGCATGAAAAACGTCTGAAAGACCGGATGGAGGCGTTTTTAAACCAGGCGGGAGCCTCAGCCCTGGAGGGCAGCGACGCAGACGAACTCATCGAAGAGATCTATACCGATCCGCTTGTCCTCCGTTTCGGGCGAAACAAATCTCCGATTGCACGGGATCCGCAGCAGATGGAAGCCATCCGGCTGGCCCTGAAGTCTTCCTTTTCGATTGTTTCGGGCGGGCCGGGAACCGGAAAAACCTCTCTGATGGTAAACATCCTTCGCTGCCTCGTTCGAAGCGGCATTCCCGCATCCCGCATCCTCCTGGCAGCTCCTACCGGGCGTGCGGCACAGAGAATGACCGAAACGGTTCAAAAAAACATCGCTTCCATACAGCGCCCGTCTTCCGAGGATTCCGCACTGATGGGCCAAAAGGGGAGCACCCTGCACAAAATCCTCGGATACAGGAGTTTTCGCAACGATTTCTTTTACTGCAAGAGCAATCCACTTCCCGCAGCCGCGGTGGTCGTCGACGAAGTCTCCATGGTCGATATGGTTATGCTGGATAAATTCCTCCAGGCAATCGATCCGGCGCATTCGAAGCTGATTCTTCTGGGAGACAAAAATCAGCTCCCTTCCGTCGAAGCCGGCGCCGTTTTCGCCGAAATGATTCCCGATGCAAGGGGGGCTTCGCGATTCAAAGGACGGTTTGTCGTCCTGCAGAAAGTCTACCGTTCGGGAGCCCGCCTGCTGGAATTGGCAAATCAGGTAAATCGGGGCACCTTCCCGGCCTTTCGCGCCGTCTCCTTTACCGAGGCCCTGGCCCAGGCCCCGGACAGGTGGGCATTTGTCGATGCGGAAGATCCGGGGAAATGGAAGCAGCATCTTCATCGCTGGGCAGCCTATCAGTATCTTGACCCGGTGTCCGAGGGCAGGGAAAGCTATGTGAGCTTAATCGCCGCGGCTGAAAAGACGGAAGCCGGCCCCGTTGCGTCTTCCGAACCGGGGAGATCTCTTTTAGACCGCATCTTTTCGGTCGTCGAACGGGCAAGGATTCTATCTTTTCTTCGAAGCGGCATCTACGGATGCACGGGCATCAACGAGGTGGTTTCCGATGTCTTGATTCGCCGTTTGGATCCTCCGGCGACAAGGTTGTCCGAGGGTTTTTCCGGTGCCATCATCATCATCACCCGCAACGATTATTCGAAAGAGCTTTTCAACGGGGATGTCGGCGTAATGATCAAGGATGCAAACCGGACTTACAGAGCGTTTTTTCATCGTTCCGACTTCTACATCAGCTTTCCGGTGAATCTTTTGCCCTCCTGGGAATTCGCTTTTGCCGTCACCGTCCACAAAAGCCAGGGCTCTGAATTCGATGACGTTCTTCTCGTTTTTCCCGATGACGAGAACCACCGGCTGCTCACCCGGGAGATCGTCTACACCGGGATTACGAGGGCTAAAAAGCGGGTCGTGCTGTACGGCCGCAAAGGAGCCCTGGATACGGCGCTTGCAAGGAAAATCCAAAGACAGTCGGGGTTGATGTGGTAGCCGATACCGGCAGTAATGGATGGAAATGCGGTCATATGTTTATGCTGCTGCTTTTTGAACCCGACAATTTTCCAATATTCCAGTATTCCAGCATTCTCGATATTTCGATGAGGCCGAGCCAACCATCACTGCTTCCCTGAGCAGCAGGAGATTTCAGATCACATTAGAACGCCCCGTAGCTTCTCCCCGCATAACCCGATCCGGTCGTTGTAAACACGTTGTTGTCCCCCGGCTCCCAAACCACCGGTCCTGTGCCGTCTTCCCGCTTTCGGATGCATTTCCACTCCAGCCTCGTGCCGGGCGGGATGCCGGAAACGACCCCCGTCCACACCGGAGCCGAAGGCCCGGGGCCGTTGTGGCCTTCAGGGGGATTCCAGATGTATTCATAGTAGATATTGGGATCGAGCGGTACCGCCCGGTCCGGATCCCAGCTTCCCAGCTCCGCGATGCTGCCGACCGCATAGATCCCCTCCCCGGATGCGGTGAAGCCTTGATCGCAGACAAAATTTACCGAGGTGGACGGAGGAACGGGCGCCAAGTCGAAAGAAAAGGTTTTGGTCGTGCCGTAAACGTTCATGGGCTCGGTTTTGACCAGAACCAGATGATTACCGGCATTGAGCCATCCGCTTTGAGCCGCATCGAAAGCACTTTCTGAAGCGTGCTCAATCAGCGGCTGTCCATTCAGGCGCACCGAAGCCGCCCTCCTTCCCTCAACCACCAGTTTGACGACGTTGGGTCTTTCCATGGGCGCCCCGCTGAAAGGGGAGTTGACATCCACTGCAGGGTGGATCGTGACCAGGACCGTATCGGCGGCGCTCTGATGCTGGGTGATCTCCGTGGTGCGGAAGGAATATACGGGCCTGCGGTCGATCCCGTACCGCAGGGTCCTGCCGTCGTCTTCATAGAGGATGAAGCTTGAGGGTGCGGTGCCCGCAAACACCTTTACGATGAGCTCTTGACGGGCGGAGGCACCTTCTTTGCGGTGGCCGAAGGCATCTTTGGTGCTTTCATCCACATGCGACTGGGGCAGGATCGCTCCCGCACGGGCAAAGGCGGGCAGCCGCAGGATCCCATCCCGGTACACGGGGACGTCTTCGACTACCTGCCCGTTGCTGCTTACCCACTCGTGGGTATGATAGTTGACCCACCTGCCGGCCGGCAGATAGACATCGCGCTCGTATTCCCCGTGCCTGGCTAAGATTCCCACCAGAAGATCCTTTCCGATCAGCTTCTCGTGGCCCATCCTGCGGATCTTGGGATCGTTCTGGTAGTAGAAAACCGGGGGCGCCACGACCGGTTCGCCGAAGAGGTGGGCGCGGTAGGCCAGGGAATAGTAGTAGGGGATCAGCTCATAGCGCTGGCGGATATTTTTAAGATTGCTTTCTTTCTTTCCCACAAGGTTCGGAGCGGTGGCATAGGGTGGAGTGACCTTCACGAACTCGTTGTCGGTGTGGGGACGCACCGGCACATCGAACCAGGCCGCGTTTGCAAACCACTGGGTGTACATCTCCTCTTCGTACCCGCGGTAAGAACCCCCTTTGTCGTTGTAGGGCAGAACCTCCCTGCGGAAACCCCCCGCATCCGCGCCATAGAAGTCGATTCCCGAAAAGGACATGTGCATCTGCGCATTGGCGTGGGTGGCCAGTGACTCGAGACTGGAGGCGATGTCCCCGGACCACATCGCGGCTCCGAAGCGCTGGATCCCGGAAGCCCCGGAGCGGGTCAGGATCAAGGGGCGGGAGTTGACCTCGCCGAGGTGATTGGCCTGCCCCCGGTTGTCGAAGTATCCGTTCCAGATGGATTCGTTCCAGAGCAGGTTGTAGAGGTTATGGATATCGGAATGCTCGTTTTTCGGCCCGCTTTCCGGGTTCTCGACCCCTTCGTAGCAGGCGTCCGCCTTGAAGCTTTCCGGCTCCCCGAGGTCTGTCCAGTGCACGGTGACCCCTTTTTGCACGAGGTTCGGCATTCGGCGGTGACTGTGGATCCACTCGCCTGCCGCAGGGTCCGACCAGTCGATCATCCGTCCCGTGCCCCAGAAGCCGGTCACATCGGTTACGGGGTTTACCTGGTTCAACGGATCGCACTTGCCGTTTGTTCTTCGATAGGAGGATAGCCCGTTTGGCATCTGGGAAAAGGTGGCCGTGGTATCAGCAAGATAAGACTCTTCGATTGCGGCAAGGCCGATGTGATCTGCGGCATACTGCTCGATTTTAATTCCCGGATCCGGGAAAAAGTAAGGGTTTCCGTCTGCATTTTCCATATCCCAGTTCAGTCTTCCCATGGTGCTTCTGGAAGGATCGTCAGGCTTTACCCCGCCAAACCAGTTGAGGTCCAGAACGAAGCCGTCCACCGGGAAACCGTCGTTTCGCAATCCGGACCGCAGGGCATCGATCTGGCCCCAGTTGTCATATCCGAACTCGGACACCCACAGGCCGAAGGCTTTTCTTGGCGGAACCGGCGGCCTGCCGGTCAGTTCCATATAGTCCGCCCTGAGGTCGGGAAGATCGGCTCCGGTCATCATGTAAAAGCGCATCTGGTCGCCGAACATGCGCACCTGCCACCAGAAAGCCCCGAAATCCCACCTCTGTTTGTAGACATTGTCCACAAAAAGCGCGTAGTTCAGGTTGTCGCCGCCCACGGCATACATGACCGGGATCTGCACGTTTCCCACCGCCGCATTCTGAAACCCCTGAAAACCGTTTCCCAACCCGAGCCCCTCCCGCACCCCGAAAGCGATCCAATCCCCATCGGATGAACCTTGAATCTTGAACTGCTGTCCAAGCCCATACACGTTCTGGATCGCACCCGGATCGATATTCAATCCTTTAAAGGCCTGGGTAAGCTCATCCGGGCACAAGGTGGTCAGATACACATCTGCCCGGGTCTTGTCGCGAACCGTGACGCACAGATTCACGGGGTCGATCTCCAGCCGGATATCCCCGGTCTCGATGGTATTTCCGTTTTCCGAAATAAAGGAAGGACCGCTGTAATCGGTTTTAAACACCATCGGAGAGGTATACAGCGGCGTATGAACCGCCGGCCCGCTCCCTGCGGCAGAGAGCTCGAAGTGCACCAGGTCGTCATCCAGCACTTCGACAATCAGATAAGCCGGGGGGCTTATGAATTTCTTCCGGAAAACCTCCGCATCGACTGCCTGCTGCAGAAGCAGAAATATCAGCAAGCCAAAAAGCAAATTCTTGCAGATCGCTTTCATGGCGCTCTCCTGTTTTGAGTTGATGGACGCCCGCAAATTGGTGGCAATCGACTGCCGCATGAAAATAGCCTCTTTGAGGACACTGTAATCGATTCGATTCCGGTACTCCAGAGCCGATCTACCCGGGCTCCGCAATTCTGAGATCTTTTCCCACAGAAAATACCGATGCGAAGAGGAATATCGTCTTAGGATATGACAATCGATCCGATGAAATCGGCTTTTTTATTTTTATCGTTGAATTTTCGGCAAATTTTCGATATACGAAAACGGCTCCCATCACAATATCGGGATATTAAGGTTCTTGCATGATCATCCGAGTTCCGCGCTAAAGACCCCAAAACGGATGGATATCATGGCCGCAACGAGCGTAAAGACCCTCAATCCGCTGCTTTTCGACTTGCTCCATATAGCCATTCCCCTGCGCTTGTTTGCATTGTCGCGGATGCCAATTCGTCCAAACCGCTTGGAAAAATTAAGACGGGATCGTTATTTTTTCAAAAAAAGGGTTTCAATATTTGGATATCCCGAATTTTTTCTCACATATCGGATATATCCGGCGAAATGTAGAAAAAATTCCACATTTTTCGATTTCAATATCCTGAAAATTTTCGTCTAAATTTCGGATATAATAAACAATTTGGCATATGGTGCCAATTTTAATATCCCTGATATGCCGAATTTTTTCGGTATAATCATTGTTGGGTCCAGAAACCAGAGAAATGAACAATCAAACGCCAACACCTGAGATGGTGGCACAGGAAGATAAAGCCTACGAATTTCGGGCTATGTCCTATTGCAATGTCGCCATTGTTATCTGGTGTCTCGTCGGATGGATATATGTTGCCTACTCATGGCATTTACTATGGTTGCCTGGAATCCTCGTGTTCTTTCCTGGTATCTTCGTCGCCAGTCTCGTTGCATTTGTATTCTTCCTTCCATCTTGGTTAATAATGAGAAAGGATTGGCGCGACTTCACGTTGCGTGGTCAGAGAAGCAACGGACTGTTGCTGTTTGCCATAATATTGAAATTGGTCGGATACCTCACGTTTTTCGTTGTTCCAGTTATATACGTTAACATACTTCACGATTTCTTGGGCAAATGATGAAAACCGAGATGACTTGTTAATCGCTCGCGGCTAAAACTCGACCTTGGGCGTACAAGGGATCACTGGCAAGGAAAGAACTAATGATGAGCAATGAAATAAAATCAAGTTACATCATTGACAAGAGCGCTTTACCTGAAAAATTTCCCACTCACAAACATGCATCAGAATTTTGGGAATGCTTAGTTTGACTTCGTAACTTTACTTTGGTCATTTTACATTGGCCCTGATACTTCTTGATTCCGAGTATGTGATTCTATGGCAGCTTGGCGCATGCGGTGCCGC
>QZKK01000170.1 GCA_003599475.1 Desulfobacteraceae bacterium | reverse complement strand
GTGGAGATTCCCTGAAGCATGTCGAAAAAATGGGCGCTCATTCGGGCGAGTGCCTGGAAGTGACGCTGGCTGATGCTTTCTACGCCCATTCCCACCAGAATCATGAACAGCGGGATCAGGGGGGCGGTGAAAAGAAGGATCGCACCGGCAGCCCAACTGACTGGAAAGACAAAGGCGAGCATGGCCGCCGGTATCGCTGCCGAAAGAGCGAGCTGCGGGAGATAGTGGGCAAAGAATCCGTGGAGCCCTTCGACCTGTTCCATCACCGTGCTGGCGAGTGCACCGGTTTTCCGCCGGCCGGTAAAAACCGGCCCGAGCCGTGTGATATGCGCCACCACCGCCATCCGGACTTCTTCACGAACCCGGGCTCCTGCCTGAAATCCAGCAGACTCACGACCCCACGCAAGGATCGCCCGCGCACCGATGAGCGCCAGCAGAAGAGAGAACAAAGGCCACATCGTCCCCCGGATCGATCCTTCCATCACTGTCAGGTGGAAGATGCGGGCGACGCACAGGGCCTGGAGAATCATCAGGATGCCGCTCGTCAAACCCAGGCAAAAGGAAAGAACGATCCAGTACCGGGCCGTACGGGCATACCCCAAAAGCCAGTGAAACGGCTTCCGGGCATTCGATGCCGCCTCCGGTGTCATGCACCCTTTCTACCAAATACGCGATGATATGGATACTGCTTCAAGAGGATTTCGTTCAGTGCTTGTCGTCATCCGATGCCCCAGGGGGGATTTTCCTCCCCTCCTGGAATTTTTGCACATAGTACCGGTTGACCTTTTCAGGTTTGAAATCGAGGAAGGTCCCGCCGGATTCGAAATGCTGGATAAACACCATGCCCACGGCATAGACGGAGGCCGCGGAGAAAGCGGACATCTTGATTATCCCGAGGAATGCTCCGATTCCGGGCAGGGTCTTCAGAAGCATCCCCAGAGCGCCGAAGGCCAGGGCCGACGGCCCGATGCCTCCGATGAGCACGGCAATGAAGGCCTTGGCCCTGTTTTCCATGAAGGAGATATCGTAATGCCTGGACAGGCTGTGGAGCATTTTAAGCTGCACGCCTGAAACGGCCGCCGCATCGATTACAGGAAACGGAATCATGCCGGCTCCCATGGCCCCGAGCATGTGGTTTTTCACGATATTCTTGGCCTGCATCCACCTGATTTTTCGTCGAAGCACTTCCTGCTGATCTTCGAGACTCTCTTCCTTGGGAGTATCCGCCGGCGGGGTGCCCTCCGGAACGGACTCGTAGATGCGTCTCCTGGATCTTTTTACCCGCAGGTTCGAATTCCGAGACGTATTCCGGACCATTTCATCCTGGTTGTCTTCGGTCGGCATGCATCACCTCTGCAGCGGAGTAAAATCAGGGCAGTCCGAGAACGTGTCGCGTGTACCGATCATAATCCTCTCTGGCTTTCCCCTTGCGGTTGGTTGAAAAGACGGTTTCCCGCTTCTCCAATGTCTTCGAAAAATCCGAGCTCGTTCGGATGACGGAAGGGATCAGATAATCCGGATAATTCCCTTGCAGACGGAGGAGGGCATCCTCGGATATCTTCTCCCGCCGGTCGTATCGGGTGTACAAGATCTTTACGGACGGCTCCCGGATGCCGAAGGTTCGACAGATAGAGGAAATCTCGTTGAGGGTCAATTGCAGTCCTTTGAAGGAGAAGGCATCGCTGCTTACGGGAATCACGATGACATCCGAAGCGCACACCGTAGAAACGACGGCTCCCGTCAAGGAAGGTGGGCAGTCGATGACGACCAGATCAAATCCGATTTTCTCCAGTTCGTCGCACACCTTCTTCACCGTATTTTTTTGGAGCGATGGATTGACCAGGACGGAATCCAGCAGGCTGTTGTCCAGGGAAGACGGCAGGATATAGAGGCCTTCCTGGATCTCCTTCAGGGAGCCTTTTGTCATCTCCGAGGCATTCTGCCAGATATCGTAAAAGATGGGGTCTTCGTCTTCGGGGATTCTATCGAAGGCGAGTGAAGAAGATCCCTGGGGATCCAGATCGAGGACAGCGGTATGAAACCCGAATTGGGAGGCCCTCATGGCGAGGGAGATGGTAGAGACCGTCTTTCCGACCCCGCCTCGCAAATTCATATGGGCGAGAACTCTAAAGGAATAATCGATGCCTTTTTGATTCAGGAACTCCCTGACAAACCTGGGGCGGATCTTTCGGGCGAGCGCCGACCCATCGGCCGGATCGTTTCCGGACAGCGCCCCATGAATCTGAATCGGGGGCCTGCCGGTCAGCTCCGAAAGTTCACCAATCGTGAGAAGGGCTGAGGATTTATTCATCGGCCTTTCCGTTTTCCTCCTTCTGCGACCGGGTTCTGCGCCTCCATCTTGCCCTGCCTCATGAATCAAATCAAGAAGATTCCCCCCCCCGCCCCTCATTTTGTCGATGGACTTGTAAAATCATTCCGATTGCGTGCCTCCATCGGAATTAATTCGATTCCCGTAACTTTTTCCCGTGAAAGAGCGACGATAGGTTACAAAGGGTCATTCAAAATAACGTTTACAATCAATCAGAGTGAGGTACCCGATGAAAAAGCTGAAAATCCGCCCGTTCTATTGGGTTGTCGTTGCGGGGATTTTTGCCGCGACTTCGATGGCGTGGACGCAGGATGCATTCGCATCCCGAGATCGTCGAGACCGGGGCATCCGGAGTCTTCCCCGCGGGCACGGCAAAGCCGTCGTCGGCGGGATAAAATACTATCACCATGGGGGCCGTTTCTACCGGCGCGGGCATACCGGCTTCATTTCCGTTCGAGCCCCCATCGGGTTTGTGGTCTCTTCGCTGCCGATCGGTTTCAGCCTCTTTGTCTCAAGTGGCGTTCCCTACTATCATTACAGCGACGTCTATTACCGTAGGGCTCCCGCCGGATACATCGTTGTGGAACCGCCGCCGGAAGTCGTCGTGGTTCAGGAACCCCCGCCGGCCTCACCGCCTGTTTGGGCGACGTCGGGGGATCGGGTGGCGGTTTCGGCGCAGCGGTTGAACGTGCGCTCCGGGCCCGGCATCAATTTTTCGGTGATCCATATCGCAAGCCAGGGCCAGACGATGGACGTGAAAGGCCGCTCTCCAGGATGGCTGTACGTGGGGATTTCTTCGGAAAAATTCGGCTGGGTGCAGGAGCAGTATACGACTCCTGTCTTCGAGGTGCCCGCCGGGTAGCGATTTCCCGGAGGCTGCGCAACCAAACCATGAAGCATTTTAAAACAATCCGGAGACCGGGTCGAATCGGCCCGGCCCCCGGAACCAGGTTACTTTCTCAGGATCCGGCCGGTGTAATTTCCGGTTGCCTGGCCGTCTGAAACGGCCGGACACCCGTTTACCAGCACGTGTGCAATGCCGGTCGGGTACTTCCGAGGCTCCGCATAGGTAGCGGCATCGGAAATCGATTGCGGATCGAAGATCACCAGGTCGGCGAAATACCCCTTCCGGATCAGACCCCGTCCGGCAATCCCCAGGATCTCTGCCGGAAAAGAGGTCACTTTGCAAACGGCTTCTTCCAGGCTCAGGAGGCCTTTGTCACACACGAAACGTTCGATAAAGCGCGGGTAGGTTCCATAAAGGCGGGGGTGCGGACGCCCGCCGTAGATGCCGTCGCTGCCCACGGTTGCCTGTGCATGCGTCAGAACTTTGTCCAGGACATCCTCCGCGCCGTAGAAACTGATCATCGTGACGGCCAGCCTCTCTTCCGCCAGCAGGTCACAGACCATATCGATCGGGTCCTGACCGCGCCGGGAGGCGATTTCCCGGCAGCTTAGCCCTTCCATCCAGCGATTGGAGGCGCTGCCGACCGCCGAAACAAGGATGTTCTCCCAACCGACGGTAATCTGCCGGTTATGCCAATGGTCCAGGCCCTTGCCGAACTCCCGGTGAATTCCGGCGCGATAGTCGGGATCCTTCAGGTTGGAAACCAGTGCATCGGGCCCCTGGTTGAGGGTCCAGGAGGGTAAAACAGCGGTAAGCACAGTCGAGCCGGCCAGATAGGGGTAGCGGTCCCAGGTGACCGTGCCGCCTTCTTCCAGGAATCGATCGGCCCTGTCCAGGACAGCCTCCATGATCGGCCAATTGATCCTGCCGTAGGCCTGCAGGTGGGACACATGCAGCCGTGCGCCGGATTGCCTGGAAATGTCGCAGACCTCATTAAACGACCGGGACAGATGATGGCCTTCGTCCCTCTGGTGGACGACGAAGATGCCGTCACAGGCTGCAACCTCGCGATTGAGAGCGATCAACTCCGTACTTGGGGCATAGGAGCAGGGAGGATAGATCAGACCGGTCGAAAAGCCGAAAGCACCGGCTTCCATGGCAGCGTGCACATGCTTCCGCATCGCTTCGATTTCGCCGCTGTCTGCTTCCCGTTGGGCCATCCCCATTGCGGACAGCCGGACCGGGCCATGGGAGGCCAGCACCGCCACGTTGTTCGGCAAAGGCCGGGTTCCAAGCGCATCCAGATATTCCCCGAATGACCCCCAGGACCATTGCCGCGCGTCGATTTTACCGTTTAGGCCCGCCAGCAGATCGGAAAGAACCGCAACGTCCCCCGCTTTTACAGGCGCAACCCCGAGTCCGTCCTGGCCGATCAGCTCGGTGGTGATCCCCTGGCGGATCTTTGCTTCCGGCGGAGGTGTCCAGAAGAAGGCGAGATCGCTGTGGCTGTGCATGTCGATAAAACCGGGGGCGCACACCAGACCCGAGGCATCGATGATTCGGGCGTTTTCATCACCAATACGGCCGATAGCCTGGATTTTTCCGCCTGCAATCCCCAGATCGGCTTCAAATGCCGGCTGGCCGGAACCGTCGGCGACGGTGGCCTGCCGGATGATCAGGTCGAACATGAGAATCTCCTTTCCGATGCCCGCCTATTCATCCGTGACACACCCCTCGGATGCAGACTTGACCGTTTTTATGTATTTGTACAGGGTGCCGCGTACGGCCTTATAGGGCGGCGGGGTCCAGGCTTTCCGCCGTGCGTTCATCTCCTTTTTGCTTATGTGGACGGTGATTTTATTGTTCTCCGCATCGATGGTGATCCGATCGCCGGTTTCAACCAGAGCGATTGGACCTCCCTCCTGCGCTTCGGGGGTGATGTGGCCTGCGATAAAGCCGTGCGAGCCACCCGAAAAACGTCCGTCTGTCAGAAGCGCCACCTCTTTGCCGAGGCCGGCCCCCATGATGGCCGAAGTCGGGGTCAGCATCTCCGGCATGCCGGGTCCGCCCTTGGGGCCTTCGTAGCGGATGACGATCACATCCCCTTTTCGGATCTTTTGATCTTCCAGCGCTTTGAGCATCTCTTCTTCCGAGTCGAACACATTGGCCGTTCCGGTAAAGGCAAGCCCCTCCTTTCCGGTGATCTTGGCCACGGCTCCCTCCGGCGCCAGGTTCCCCCGGAGAATCTGCAGATGCCCGGTTTTTTTGATCGGGTCATTCAGAGGTCGGATGATCTTCTGACCTTCTTTGAGCGGCGACGCATCCTCGAGGTTTTCCGTTAGCGTCTTCCCGGTGACCGTCATGCAGTCTCCGTCGAGCAGGCCTTCTTCGAGCAGCAGCTTCATGAAGGCGGGGATTCCTCCGATATGGTGCAGATCCTCCTGAACGTACTGGCCGCTCGGCTTCATGTCCGAAAGAAGCGGCACACGGTCGCTTACTTTCTGGAAATCGTCGATCGTCAACTCGACGTCTACACAGCGGGCCATGGCGATCAGATGCAGCACGGCGTTTGTCGATCCTCCCAGAGAAGAGACGACCACCATGGCGTTTTCAAATGCCCGGCGGGTCATGATATCCCGCGGCTTCAAATCGAGCTCCAGCAGCTTTCGGATGGCGGCTCCCGCCCGGAAGCACTCCTCCATCTTTCCGGGGGATTCGGCAGGAAGGCTTGCGCTGAAGGGAAGCGACATCCCCATAGCCTCGATGGCCGATGCCATGGTGTTTGCCGTGTACATCCCGCCGCAGGCACCGGCACCCGGACAGCTTCTGCGGACAATTTTCCGGCGATGGTCCTCGTCGATTTCACCGGAAAGATACTGGCCGTAGCTTTGAAAGGCCGAGATGATGTCGAGTTTGCCGCCGTCCAGCTCTCCGGGCCGGATGGTTCCGCCGTAAACCATCAGCGCCGGCCGGTTGACGCGGCCCATGGCGATCAGGCATCCGGGCATGTTTTTGTCGCACCCCGGAAGCGAGATGTTGGCATCATACCATTGGGCGCACATGACCGTTTCGATCGAATCGGCGATCAGATCTCTGGACTGCAGCGAGTAGCTCATCCCTTCGGTCCCCATGGAGATGCCGTCGCTGACTCCGATGGTGTTGAAGCGCAGCCCGACCAGCCCGGCGGCTTCGACCCCCTGTTTGACCTTTTCCGCCAGGCGATTCAGATGCATGTTGCAGGTGTTGCCCTCGTACCAGACGCTGCTGATGCCGACCTGGGCTTTATCCATGTCCGATTCGGTAAGCCCTGCGCCGTAAAGCATCGCCTGGGAAGCCCCCTGTGATTTCGGGCCGGTGATCCGCGAGCTGTACTTGTTCAATTGCGCCATTCTGATGCTCCTTTCCCTCTTCCGCAGAAGACTTTTCTAAGAGCCATTGAGCGACGGATAGCTGCCGTACTTTAAAACGTATGCCGACCGCATCCGGCCGCAAGATTGAACCCGCCTCATAAGCATAGTACGGTTTGCGGCGTTATGAAAGCCGCCGCAGCCAGCACATAAGCTGGAATCAACGGCTCGTGTCTTCTCTATGATTCGATGGCAACTGCGCCAGGAACAAGTCGCCGTGTCCGGGCTCCCGGATCTGCACAAATTTACAGCCGTCGCTGTCCGGCTTTCGCATGCGGAGCCCGGGCGACCGGATCTTTACTGGATCATCAGGAGAGCGTAGCGATCCATCACGCTTCGAAAGATCTGGAATAACCTTTACAAACGGATTATTCCGGTACAAAATCCAAAGGCAAAATCGATCCATGAAAAAGTGACAGTGGTCCGGGGAAAGATGCAATCCATGCGATTCGAAGTTTTATTCTGAGGCAAAAAACGTGCGCTTCAAGCTGACGATCGAATATGACGGCTCTCCCTACCACGGCTGGCAGTTTCAGAAGAATAAGCCTACCGTGATGGGAGTTCTCATGAACGCCTGCAAATCAGCCCTCGGTGTCACCGAGTTTGAATTGTACGGCGCCGGCCGGACCGATGCGGGAGTTCATGCCCTGGCACAGGTGGCCCATCTCGATTTTAAAACCGGAATGCAGCCTGACGCCTTGCGCATGCGGTTAAACGACGCGCTTCCGGCCACAATCAACATCCGCTCGGTCGAAGCCGCCGCCAAAACGTTTCATGCGCGCTATGACGCTACAGCGCGCAGCTATGTCTACCATATCAGCGAGCGCCGGACGGCGTTTGCCAAGAAATACTGCTACTGGGTCAAAGATAGGCTCGATATTGCCGCAATGATGAAAGCGGCTCCGCTCTTCGAAGGGATTCAGGATTTCAGATCCTTCTGCAGCGCGGGCGGCATCGAACAGGCGGGCGAGAAGCAGTCCACCCGGGTGCAGATCTATCATGTAGCCGTACACAAAAAGGGCGCCTCCCTCCTGATTCATATCGTAGGGTCGCATTTTCTGTGGAAAATGGTGCGGCGCATGGTGGGAGTCCTGATCGAGTGCGGCCGCGGGAAATTGGACGGTAGAGACATCCGGCGGTTGCTCGAAACGAATTCAACCGCTCCGGCGGAACTTACCGTGCCGCCTTCAGGGCTTTTTCTTGCGCGGGTCTATTACGGTGACCTCCCCGCTCACTTCGATCCGGCCTGGACGATGGTGATCCCCGAATGAGCCGTTTCCGGTCAAGTCCCCATCGCCTCCGATCGTGAACCGCAAGAGCGAGCGTATTCCCGGGCAAGCTTGCCGAGGCAGAAAAGGCGGAGACCCCGCTAATGCACGGTGTGAGAGACAACCTTGTATTCGCTTTCCGTTTCGATGAACTGAAGCATCAATTGAAACGTATCGCGATCGAGAACTTCTTCCCGCCACCCCCGGTCCACCAGATTCTGATTGATGTTTTTCAGTGTGCGGGGGCGCCCGTCAGTAATGATGGTCAGCACATCTTCGAACAGTCTCGGCATTTCGATCGATAAAACATCCCTGTCGTTCAACCTGTTGATCAGATGATTGAAGATCTCTTTCATGACCCCCCCTTTATTCAGATATCTTTACTGTAACCGTTCACTGGTTCAGCGTTAAAAGGTTTAAAGGTTGGTTGATTTCAATGCCTTAAAATTCTTTTAAGGACTCTTGAGTTCTCCAATTTCTCAGGCCAAAAACCTGTAAACCAGCACAGTTCTGAACCTTGAACCTTTGAACCCCTGAACGCTTTCAAGTGGTCATCCCTAAATTACCGCAGAATGGACAGAAGCAAATAGGGGGAATATTGTATATCGGGGTGTCTAAAAGGAGTAATTCGATATGATTTGATTGTAATATCCCCGGAAGGCGCAGCCGGATGAAGCTTCAGGCGGAAAGAGGGCGTGAAACCGGCTGCGGGAACGAGCGCAAAATCGTATGTCTAGAGGCTCCCGGCAAAAAGACATGCGGCGAAATGACCCGGTTCGATTTCCCTGAGTTCCGGATCTTGTTGCCTGCAGACGTCTTTTGCATAGAGGCATCTCGTGTGGAACCGGCACCCCGGCGGGGGATCGATCGGGCTCGGTACATCCCCCGGCAGTACGATCCGCTTCCGCTTCTGTCCGGGTTTCGGAACGGGGGCTGCCGAAAGGAGAGCCTGCGTGTAAGGGTGCAGCGGTTTTCGGTAAAGCGATGCGGACTTGGCCACCTCGACCAGCTTCCCGAGATACATCACGGCCACCCGGTCGCTGATGTACTGCACTACCCCGAGCGCATGGGAGATAAAGAGGTAAGTCAGGCCGAATTCTTTCTGGAGATCATGGAGCAGGTTGATGACCTGGGCCTGAATGGAGACGTCCAGGGCGGAAACCGCCTCGTCGCAGATGATCAGCTTCGGATGCAGCGCCAGGGCGCGGGCTACCCCGATCCGCTGGCGCTGCCCTCCCGAGAATTGATGGGGGTACCGGCGCATGTGCTCTTTTCTGAGACCGACGACCTCCAGCAGATCGAGCACCCGCTTCTCCCTCTCGCGCCGGTTTTTCATGCCGTGGACAAAGAGCGGTTCGCCGACGATGTGGGCCACGCTCTTTCGAGGGTTCAGGGAAGAGAAGGGGTCCTGGAAGATGATCTGCATCTTGCTCCTCAAAGCCCGCAGCCGCTTGGGATCGTAACCGAGGATGTTTTCTCCCTCGAAAAAGATGCTTCCGCTCGTAGGCTCATCCAGGCGGAGAACCAATCGTCCCAGCGTCGATTTGCCGCAGCCGGACTCCCCCACCAGCCCGAGGGTTTCTCCCGGAAAAATGGCGAGGCTCAGCCCGTCGACGGCTTTGACCGAAGCGATCTGCCGGAGAAAGACCCCTCCCCGTATGGGAAAGTGCTTGACCACATCCCGCAGCTCCAGCAAGGGGCCGGAACCTTTCTCGATTCGACGTTTCCCGCTTGCGGCGGGATCGGATGTTGGATGTTCGACAGTCATTTTTCAGGATGTTTCATACAAACCCAGCCGTGCCGCTTGCGGCATTTGATCGAAAAAGAAACTTCTTAAAAGTTTTCTTTCCTGAACGCTGAACACTGAACGCTTTTAAGTTTCATACAGAAGACACCGTACCGTGTGCCCGTTTCCGAGATCGGTCATCGCCGCGGCGCGATGTGAGCATTCCGCCATCCTCCGGGGGCATCGATCGCTGAAAAGACACCCTTCAGGAAGATTGAAAAGCGACGGGACCACCCCCGGTATCGTACTCAACCGTTTCTTGCTTTTATCCTCTCCGACAACCGGAATGGAATCCATCAATCCGATGGTATACGGATGCCGGGGCATGGAAAAGAGTGTATCCACATCGGCGAATTCCACCACCTTCCCGGCATACATGACGGCCACTTTTTGCGCCATCTCCGCGATGACTCCCAGATCGTGGGTGATGAAAAGGATGGCGGCCCCCGTTTCCGCTTTCAGTTTGTTCATCAGCTCCAGAATCTGCGCCTGGATCGTCACGTCCAGGGCGGTCGTGGGCTCGTCGGCGATCATCAGCTTGGGGTGGCAGGCCAGCGCCATGGCGATCATGACCCGCTGGCGCATGCCCCCGCTCATCTGGTGCGGGTATTCGCTGATCCGGGATTCCGATGCCGGGATACCGACAAGCCGGAAGGCTTCGATCACCCTTTCCCGAACCTTTCTTCCGGACAGTTTCTCATGCAGCCGGATCACTTCGGCGACCTGCTCGCCCACCGAAAAGACCGGATTGAGAGAGGTCATGGGCTCCTGAAAGATCATGGAGATTTTCTTCCCGCGGATGCGCCGCATTCCTGACTCGGGAACCTTCAGCAGGTCTTCCCCCTCGAAAAGGATTTCGCCTCCCGCAAAGAAACCGGGCGGGATGGGGACCAGGCCCATGACCGACGATGCGGTCACGCTCTTACCGCAGCCGGACTCTCCCACAAGCCCCAGGGTCTCTCCGTGGAGGAGGGTCAGGCTCACATCATCGACTGCCCGGAGTACGCTTCCCCGGATATGAAAATAGGTTTTCAAGCTTCGGATTTGCAGCAGAGGGTGGGGGCTTTGAATCGGCATCAGTCCCTCAACCTGGGGTCCAGTGCGTCCCTCAAGCCGTCCCCCAGAAGATTGAAGCCCAGGACGGCCAGCAGGATCGCAATGCCGGGAAACGTCATCACCCACCATGCCCTAAGGATCATGGCTCTACCCTGGGCGATCATGGCCCCCCACTCGGGGGTGGGCGGCTGGGCGCCCAGACCGAGGAAGCTCAACCCGGCGGCATCCAGAATGGCTGCACCGAATCCGAGGCTTGCCTGGACGATGATGGGGGCCAGGCAGTTCGGGAAAATGGCGTTGAAGATGATGCGCCGGTTCGATGCTCCGACCGATCTTGCGGCGGTCACGTAGTCCTTGTCATACTCGTCGATGACCGACGCCCGGACGATCCGGGCAAAGCGCGGGATATTAATGATGCCAATGGCGATCATGGCGTTTCTCAACCCTGGCCCCAGATAGGCGACGATCACGATGGCCAGCAGAATATGGGGAAAGGCCAGGAGGATATCCATCAGGCGCATGATCAGGTTGTCGCGCCAGCCTTTGTAATAGCCGGCCACCGCCCCCAGAATCGAGCCGAAAATCAGTGCGATGCCGACGCTCACCACTCCCAGGGTCAGGGAAACCCGTGCACCGTGGATGAGCCGGGAGAGGATGTCCCGGCCGAGGTCATCGGTGCCGAGGAGGTTTTTGGCGGCGCCGTCCCTATGCCAGACCGGCTGCTTGAGCTGGTCGTAGAGTGAATTTTCCACCGGATTATGCGGGCTGATGACCGGCGCGAAAACCGCGGCAAGGGTAAAGACGGCGATGATGATGAGACCGGCAAGCCCCGTTCTGTTTTTAAGCAGCTTCTCGACCTGATCGAAGAAAGGGTGCCGGTCTTCAGGATTCGTGAGTCTTCTTAAGAAGCTTTCTTTCGGCGAGGCGGTTTTTTGCATGATTCTACTTGACGCTGATCCGGGGGTTGATGACCGCGTAGAGGACGTCCACGATCAGGTTGACGAAGACGAATGTCGTTGCAACGACCATGGTTCCTCCCTGAATCACCATGTAATCCCGCTTCACCACGCCGTCGTAAAGCCACTTGCCCACACCGGGCCAGGCAAATACGGTTTCGGTCAGGATCGCACCTCCCATGAGGATGCCGAACTGGAGTCCCACCACGGTCACCACCGGGATGAGGCCGTTTCTGAGCGCGTGCTTCAAAACGATGGGGATCTGCCCGAGCCCTTTGGCTTTCGCCGTCCGGATGTAGTCCTGCCTCAGGACCTCGAGCATGGAGGATCGCGTCATGCGGGCGACGATTGCAAGCGGGATGGTGCTCAGGGCGATGGAAGGCAGCGCGAGGTGCATGAGCACGTCTTTCAGCGCGTTCCAGTCGCGTGCAAGGATTGCGTCAAGGACATAGAAGTTGGTAACGATCGGAAGATCGACGTCGATTCCGAGCCGGCCGGACATGGGAAACCAGCCCAGTGCAAGGGAGAAGACGAGCATCAGCATCAGCCCCAGCCAGAAAACCGGCATGCTGACTCCCAGAAGCGAGGTGACCATGGAGAAATAGTCCATCCAGGAATACTGCCGGGCGGCGGAGACAAGACCCAGGAGGATTCCGAAAAAACAGCTGATCCCCATGGCCACGACGGCCAGCTCGATGGTGGCCGGAAAACGTTCCCCGATTTCGATGGAAACCTTCTGGCGGCTCCAGATGGTCTCGCCGAGGTCGAAATTCACCAGCCGCTTCAGAAACATGCCGTACTGCACATACAGGGGCTCGTTGAGACCCAGGTATTCGCGCATGGACTCCAGGGCAGCCGGTGTCGCCCGCTCCCCGAGGAGAAGCTCCGCGGGGTCCCCCGGGGTGAGCCTCAGCATGAGAAAGATGATGATCGTCACCCCCAGAAGCGTCGGCAGAACCACAAGGACCCTTCGAATGATAAAGCTGAGCATAGGACCGATACCGCTTTAAAAAATGCGGGCCTTTCCGGATCGATGATGAAGGATGGCAGCGGCACCCCCTGCCGCTGCCGGACCTGACAAACGGAGAACCCGGGAAGAGAGGTTCCTCACTCCCCGGGACTGAACCCGGTTATTCGAGCCAGACGCTCCGCATCCGTATGGATGAGGTGGGGTGGAGCTTGAAGTTCTTTACTTTCTTCAAGGCCGGCGCCATCACCATGGAGTGGGCGATCGGAAGAACCGGCACCTCGTCGTACATGAGCTGCTGTGCCTTTTGGTAGATTTCGGCACGCTTTTCCTGGTCGATGGTCTGTTTGCCCTGGAGCATGAGCTGATGGTAGGCATCGTTGTGCCACTGGGTCCGGACCGCCTCCGATGCAAGACCGTCGAAGAGGACTGCCAGGAAGTTGTCCGGGTCCCCGTTGTCGCCGGTCCATCCGAGCTGGAACATGTCCATGTCCTCGGGCTGCTGTCTCTGGCGCTTCAGATAGGTGCCCCAGTCGTAGCTGACGATGCGGGCGGTGATGCCGATTTTCGAAAGATCGCCGATCATGGCGACACCGACCTTCAATCCTTCGGGATTGTAAGGTCTTGGCACCGGCATGGACCACAGGGTGAGTTCCGGAAGCCCTTTGCCTTCAGGGTATCCTGCGTCTGCAAGAAGCTTTTTTGCAAGCTCCGGGTTGTAGTCGTATCCGGGCACCTTGGTGTTGTAGCCCCACATGGTGGCGGGGATGCAGTTTACGGCGACTTCCCCCATGCCCTGATAGATGTTGTCCACGATGGCTTTCCGGTTGATGGCGTGCACCACCGCTTTTCGGAGGTTTTTGTTCTTCCAGAGCTCTTTCTTGTGGTTGAACCCGAGATATCCGATGTTCATGCCCGGCTGGGTGAAGACCTGGAGGTTGGGATCCTTTTGAGCCATCGGGATGTCCGCAGGATTGGGGAATTGGCAGATATGGATGTTTCCCGCCTTCAGCTCGAGAAAACGCACCGCATTTTCGGGAATTGCCCGGAAGATCAGCTTGTCAAGGTAAGGTCCTTTGGCTTTGTCCCAGTAATCGGCGTTTGCTTCGAGCACGATCCGGTCGTCTTTGATCCAGTTGACAAACTTGAAAGGTCCGGTGCCGACCGGTTTGCGGACAAAGCCGGCAGGGTCTTTCATAAAGGCTGTCGGGCTGATGATATCGGCAAAGTCCATGCCCATATTGGCGATGAAGGGCGCTTCGATGCGTTTGAGTTTAAAGACCACCGTGTATTCGTCTGCCGCTTCGATCGAATCCACCGTGTTGTCCATTTCCATGGACACCCAGTACTCGGGGGGGCGTTCCTGCTTGGGGACGTCCAATGCCTTGCCGGAAAATTTCAGCTTCCGGTCCTTCATCATCCGACCGATGGAAAACACCACCGCATCCGCGTTGAAGGGGGTTCCGTCATGGAACTTTACCCCCTGCCGCAGTTTGAAGGTGTAAGTGAGGCCGTCCGGGCTGATCGTCCACGAGGTCGCCAGGCTAGGCTCCACATCGGTCGATTCGTCCTTGTAAGCCACAAGGGCTTCAAAGACGTTGTCACAGATCATGAAGGAATTTCCGTCTGTTTCGTAGGCAGGGTCCAGTCCGACGGTGTCCCCGCCGCGCCCGAACACGAGGGTACCCCCTTTCTTGGGGGTCTGGGCCAGAGCCGCACCCTCCAGAACCAGCAGGCACAAACACAATCCGATGACAATCTTTTTCAACATGAAAGCCTCCTTCCATTAATGGGTTTCCGCACCGTATGCCCTTTCGCAGGTACTTTGGAAAACGATGGACAAATTCGATATTCCGGCGAAATGGCGCATTCCTGCAAGTGAGATGTGTTCATCCGCAAATTCTCTTTCCGGATCGAGTCCGCCCGGAGGCGGTTGGATGGAAACTGGATCACTCCGTCATAGCGGCGTTCGGGCGCTTGAGCTGTCCGGCATTGCAGACGGCGGTTCTGGACGATCTCAAGCAAGCCATTGGATTCGATTGTGGACTATGCCAAAAAAGGGAAGGAGTGTCAAGCTGCGCGAGAACCTCCACCATTGACATGCCGGCATTTTCGTCATAGACCGGCTTACAGACAAAAAACGTATAAACGGTATGTTGGCTTCAGCTCATGGAAAAGGTTAATGCAATACTACGGTGGGTCCGGAAAACCCTTAGACCCGAGGCTCCGTTCGATTTCACCAATGCGGGCAAATGGACGTTCCGTTTTGTTCTGATCGGTCTGATCGCAGGCTTGGGCTCGATCGTCTTCCATTACCTCTGCCAGATAGGAGTTTACCTCTTCATGGATTTTATGGCCGGCTACCGGCCGCCATTGCCAGCAGGGGAGCATCATCTGTTTTCTCCCACAAACAGCCCCTTCAGCCGATGGATCCTCCTGTTTCTGCCCGCCTTCGGCGGGCTGATCAGCGGTGCACTCGTGTATGCATTCGCCCCCGAGGCCGAGGGACATGGGACCGACGCCGCCATCGATGCCTATCATCATAAGAGAGGATTCATCCGGGGAAGAGTGCCCATCGTAAAAACCTTCGCCTCCGCAATCACCCTGACCACCGGCGGGTCGGGGGGAAGGGAGGGGCCAATCGCCCAGATCGGAGCCGGGTTCGGCTCATTTCTGGCCACTCTGAGCAAAATGTCGGATCGGGAGCGCCGGATCATGATGGCCGCCGGCATCGGCGCAGGGGTGGGGAGCATCTTCCGTGCGCCCTTGGCCGGCGCCCTGTTTGCGGCCGAAGTGCTCTACCGGGACCCGGAGCTCGAATCCGAGGTGATCATCCCGGCGGGAATCACATCGGTGGTGGCCTACTGCCTGTTCTGCCTGGTATTCGGGTGGGAGTCTCTGTTCCAATCCCCCGATTTCAGGTTCGGAAATGCGCTGGAGCTGGGACCCTACCTGGTGCTCGCTCTGGTTCTAGTGGCCACCGGGGCTTTCTATGTCAAATCCTTCTATGGGATCATGGGAATTTTCAAATCCCTGCGAGTTCCCGACTTCCTCAAACCTGCTCTGGGCGGACTGTTTACCGGGATCATCGGTTTTTTCCTGCCCCAGACCCTGGCCTTCGGGTACGGCTACGCCCAGAAGGCGCTTCTCAGTGAGCTGACCATCCCATTCCTGCTCCTGCTTGCCCTGGGGAAGATCCTCACCACTTCCTTTTCCATCGGCTCCGGAGGAAGCGGAGGAGTATTCGGACCTTCCATCGTCATCGGAGGGGCCATGGGCGGAGTCGTCGGGCAGCTCTTCCATGAGGTCATTCCCAACGTGGTCACCCAGCCCGGCGCCTTCGTGGTGGTGGGGATGGCCGGGTTCTTTACGGCGGTATCCAATACCCCCATATCGACCATCATCTTCGTGAGCGAGATGACCGGCTCCTACCATCTGCTGCTTCCGAGCCTGCTGGTCTGCTCGGTATCCTATCTGGCCGCGCGGCGCTGGAACATTTTCAGGAGCCAGGTCAGGGGCCGCATGGATTCGCCGGCCCATGCCGGAGAGTTTTTCGTCGATGTCCTGCAAGCCATCCGGGTCAAGGACCTGATGCATCTGGTAAAAAATGTGGATCTGATCCCAGCGGACATGACTTTTGTTGAATTTAAGAAGTACTTTTCGCAAACCAAGCAGCACTATTTCCCGGTCATGGGAGGAAACGGTAAGCTCATCGGAATATTTTCCAGCACGGACATCCGAGGCGTTCTCTTTTCCGAGGAGATCGAGCATCTGGTCGTCATGGAGGATATCTGCACCTCCGACATCATCGTCACGACCCCTTCCGAAGATTTGAACGCCGTCCTTAAAAAGTTTACGGTCAAAAACATCGACAGCCTTCCCGTGGTCTCCGAAAACGACCCCGGCGTCCTCACCGGCATGCTCAACCGCAGGGAGGTCATCGCCTTCTATAACCAGAAGGTCGGAGAGATGAAAGCGCAGGCAGGATGAATATTTAAACCTGAAAACTCGCGTAAAAGAGGGCGTAATAGCGACATTGGATGCCCTTCGTCAGGGCGAAGAGCGGCAGCCGGCGGTGTGCGATGCTTGCCCTCAGCGGTTTTGCGAAAGATCTGAAAAATTGACTCCGGTTTTTATTCCTGGTTTTTATTCCTTGACATGACGGCGTGAATGAATAACTATATTCGCCTGTTCCATGAACATTGGAGGCGGATAGCTCAGTTGGGAGAGCATCCCGTCTTTCAGTCGGGAGGGTCGCAGGTTCTCCTCTGATCTTGAAACAGGTTCTTTGACGTAGATACGGGCGGATAGCTCAGTTGGGAGAGCATCCCGTCTTTCAGTCGGGAGGGTCGCAGGTTCTCCTCTGATCTTGAAACAGGTTCTTTGACGTA
>QZKK01000156.1 GCA_003599475.1 Desulfobacteraceae bacterium | reverse complement strand
TTTGCCTATATGTTCGGAGGGTATCTCCGCAGGCTTGGCTGCAGGCTGCGCCCCTATGAAAACGCCAAGGGCAGCACCGATGCCGTCGTAGAAAAGAGTCTGAAGATTCTGGAGGAGGCCTTCGGGGGGAAGCGCTCCAAAGAAGGGGCCCTGGAGGAGACGGTCGCCCTGTTCGAGGCCGTCGAAACCACATTCAGGGAAAAACCGAAGGCGGCCATATTCGGGGACCTGTATGCACGGGACAACCCTCGGATCAACCAGGATCTGATCCATTTTATCGAAGAAAACGGCTGGGAGGTCATCACCACCCCTTACAGCGCTTATCTCAAAATGATCGCACCCACCTATCTGCGGAAATGGTGGGTGGAAGGCCACTACTGGGATGCGTTGTTTTCAAAGGCGCTGATTGCCGGGCTGAGACTGCAGGAGCGCGCCTATTACCGGTACTTCAATCGGATCCTCGATGAACCCGAACCCGTCTACGACGACCCGCCGGCGAAGATCCTGTCCGAATACGGCATACGGATCGAAAATACCGGTGAATCGATGGACAACATCTTAAAAATTCACTACATCAAAAAGCATCATCCGGAGGTCGCCCTGTTCGTTCAGACAAGCCCGGCTTTCTGCTGCCCGGCCCTGGTAACCGAAGCGATGGCATGGAAGATCGAAAAAAAGACAGGCGTTCCGATCGTATCGATTACCTACGATGGAACGGGCGGGATCAAAAACGACGCCATCCTCCCATACCTCAAGTATCCCCGAACCTTCCCAATTCGGGATGGCAGCGGCTTGAACCTGAAACTGCCCGACTTCGCATGATCCCTGAAAACGGGTTTTCTTCGAGTTCTAAGCTCGTCGCTTTGATCTTTCAACTTTCAGCTTAAGCTCTTCACGCCTGCAGGAGCTCTTTCAATGCCGTCTGCCTCCGGCTGGTATCCTGGTTTTTGACCGACATCGCCAGGGCCTTGCGGGTTCCGACCAGGACGGCAAGTTCTCTTGCCCTTGTAAGCCCGGTGTAGATCAGATTCCGGAACAACATCTTGAAGTGTTGGGTCAGCACCGGAAGGATGACCGCTTCAAACTCACTTCCCTGTGACTTATGAATCGTGATGGCATAGGCCAGATCCAGCTCGGCTATGTCATTGCGCTCGTATCCGATGAGCCGGCCGTCCGGATAAAACGACACGCTGCAGGTCAGCTCCTCATTGTCGATTTCCCGGATTACGCCGATATCGCCGTTGAAAACGCCGAGATGATAGTTGTTTCTGCGGTGGATCACCCGGTCGCCTTCACGAAAGATCCTCTCCCCCACGCTCAACTCGCTCTTTCCCAGGCAGGAAGGATTGACGGACTGCTGAATCATCGTATTCAGACGGATTGTGCCCAGGCTCCCCTTCGTCATCGGAGAAAGGATCTGAATCTCCTTTCCGTTTCCATGATATTTCGGGATCCACTCCGTATATAGTTTCCGGACCACATCGGCAGCCGACAATCCGTAGTGCAGGGACGACCAGGGATGCACTTTTTTTAAAACCGACAACAATTCATCCACTCCGGATTCGGCCTTGAGCACCTTTTCCAGATCGACGTGCTGGAATTTCTTGGGGATGATCAATTCGGTTTCATAGGGAACGACCGGCTCACCGATCCGAAATTCAAAAGGATCGGTGGAGGAGCGAGGTTCACCCAGGGGTTCCGAGGTCTTGGTTTCATAAAACCTTTTGACTTTGGAAATGAAGCCGAGCTGTTCTTTCGTCGCCTCATCCGAATCCACAAACAGGCAGTCGGCGCCGTTTTTCCAGATGTGGGGCTTATGGAACGGAGAATCGATACGAGGCATCTCTCCGCTGTTTATCTGATGGGCGTACCGGATAATGAGCGATTCTTGTGCCTGGCGGAAAACCCGGGTCAGCCGGAAGCAGGGCACCCTGCCCGAGGAGATGATATCCCTCAGTACGTTTCCTGCGCCTACCGACGGGAGTTGATCCGCATCCCCGATAAGAAGCACCTGGCTTGCGAAAGGGACTGCCTTCAACAACGAAGCCGTCAGATCGATGTCGAGCATGGAGCATTCGTCTACGATTAAAAAATCGACATCCAGAGGATTTCCCTCATCTTTCTTGAACCCCTGGATCTGCCACTCCAAAAGACGGTGAATCGTTTTGGATTCCCGCCCGATGACATCCGTCATTCTCTGGGCGGCACGGCCGGTTGGGGCCGCCAGCAGGACCTTGCGCTTCATCGCCTCGAGCAGCCGGACAAGCACAAGCGTTGCTGTCGTTTTCCCGCATCCGGGGCCTCCGGTTAGAATTGAAAACCGCTCGCCAACGATTCCGTTCACCGCGGCCGCCTGTTCGTCGCTCAAGGCAATCTGTTTGGTCCGGCAGTACATTTCGATCCATCGGCCGATCCTTCCGTTGTCAACCGGCAGGCTGCCCTTCATCCGGGAGATCTTGTTTGCAGTATAGAGCTCGTCGTAATAGAGCGATTTTGAATAATAACAGGATTCGCTCTCCCCGCCCTGTGAAATCATCTCGCGAAGCATCAACGAGCGGTTTCTGCTCATCTGCTGAAGAAGATCAGGCAGTCCCGTCAGGGCGGGACTGCCTGTTTCCAGACCGAGCAGTTCCTTCACTTGCGCCTCTATCTGATGCTGTGTCAGATAACAGTGGCCAAATTCCCTGCCGGCGGAAAGCACATGTCTGATCCCCGCCATAATCCTCTGCGGGCTGTCGGCATCGAGACCGAGGCTTAAGGCAACCTTGTCTGCGGAAAAAAATCCGATCCCGAAGATATCATCGGACAGCCGGTATGGATTTTCCGTGACACTCCGGATGGCATCGTCGCCGTATTGCTTGTATATGCGGACCGCAAAGAGCGTGCTGATGCCGTGGGACTGCAGAAACATCATGACTTCGCGGATGGCCCGGTGTTCGGCCCAGGCATCCCGGATCATCTCCAGCTTCCTGTAGGCGATGCCGTGGACTTCGGTAAGCCGATCGATTTCGCCTTCGAAGATTTCAAGTGTTCTGTCCCCGAAGTACTGAACGATTTTTTTTGCAGTCTTTGGACCGACTCCCTTTATCAGGCCGGACCCGAGATACTTTTCCAGCGCGGCTGCGGTTGCCGGTTTTCTTTCAAATACATCGGAGGCTCGAAACTGGCGGCCGAATTTGGGGTGAACCGTCCATGCCCCGTGAAACTCCACGGTCGCACCGGCAAACACCTTTGTCTGGTGGACGATCACCGTCTCTTGCTGGTGGGGATTGTCGAAAGGGAAAACCCGGAGTACGGACCATCCATTGTCAGGGTTATGATAGGTAACCCGGTCGACGACCCCGCGAAGGGATTCCGTGATCGATCCGTCTCTTGTAGGCTGCATGGAAAGCGCCGCGGGAAATCTATCGATTTTTACCCTTGGCGGCCGGCTCGTTGATGCGGTCCCGGAGTTTCCCGGATGCTTTAAAGGTTACAACCTTTCTTGCAGAAAGCATCATGTCGTCGCCGGTTGCCGGGTTCCGGCCCCTGCGCGCGTTTTTGGATTTGACATGAAACTTGCCGAACCCCGAAATCAGAACGTCCTCTCCGGACTGCAGGCTGTCTTTCAGAATCTCGATCAGTCTTTCGACCATTTCTGAGGATTCCTTGTATGAAAACCCGTTTTCTTTCTGAACCGCGGAAACGATATCCGCCTTCGTGAGTGCCTTCGACACGTTGCCTCCTTTGCTCTTACGGTTCGATTTACTTTTTAACGGCTCAGCCGCCAAGACGCAATGTATGAAAAAAGGTTTATCCGTTTTGAGACTTAAGCCCTTGTAAGGATTTGATAAACTGGGTGCCTCTCGACTTTGCGGCTGAACGACTTCCCTGTTTGATAACTTTAAGTGTCTGAATTGTCAATCGAATTTTTAAGTTGGTCTATTTTTTAATTTTGCAGGGAAAAGCCCGATCGGAATGAGGCTTATGATTGGATTAATCGGGTCATCGCCCACGCTCGTATGGAACCGGTGTGTTCAGAGGCTTCCATCAGGGGGGATTCGCTATTCAGGATCGGTTCACGCGCCAAGATCGTCTAACTCATCCGGATTGGCCACACGCTTGTTTTTAAAGCTCAGCAGGTGATTGAGCTCATGGCCCAGAATCGCCTGGTTGATGACGATTTTGCCGTCGATGACTTTTCCGAATACGAAGATCTCGTTACCGGTCGTGGCGTACCCGGCAACCGGAGATCCATAGGCAGCGGCCTTATCCCACTTGAAAAATTTCCGATCGCCGACGATGTGGACCTTTACGTTTTTAAGCTCGACGACCACATGGAGGTCGGGGGATCCTTCAAGCGAGTCAAACCCTTTCTGAAGATCTTTGAATCCGATCTTGCGCAAGTCGGTCGCCATCGGTGCGCAACCGATACACACGGCAAGGAATAGGAGGACTATTTTATGCATGGCCTTCAGGTATGAGAGATCGCAGGCTCGATTCTCTTTCTTCCTCTCGATTGATATCAATCTAGAGTATGTTCAGCCAGGAACAAAGGGAAAAGTAGGTAGGACATGTATTCTCATCCAAATGACACCGTATACCAGAGGTCAGATGTCAGAAGTCAGGGGTCGGAAGTCAGAGGTCGGAGGTCAGAGGTCGGAGGTCGGAAGTTTGAAGAATGGCACAGGCATTGGCATGCTTTACGCAGATGAGATCTATGCCTGCACCCTCTTTTCGAACTCCGCCACCTCTTCGGCGATGGAATCGATTGCCTCCTGCCAAAAGGCGGGTTGCGTGAGATCCGCCCCGATTGCTCGTTTGACGACTTCCTCGGCAGGATAACTCCCCGTCAGACGCAGCAGTTTTTCGTATCGGGTGAAAAATGAGGCGCCATCGCTCTTTGCCCTGGCCAGAAGACCGGTGCTCAACAGGTATCCGAAAGTGTACGGGAAATTATAGAATGTCACGCCGGTGATATAGAAGTGGAGCTTTGAGGCCCAGAACATCGGGTCCATCTCATCTTCAGCCAGAATATCTCCGAAACATTCCCTCTGCGCTTCCAGCATGAGCGTTTTGAGCCTCAAAATGCCGACCTCGCCGCGGCTGCGTTCTTCGTAAAATCTTTTTTCGAAAAGATACCGCATGTGGATATCCAGAAGAAAGACTGCGGCGTTGTCGAGCCGGCTTGTCAGCACCTGCACCCTGAGGGCATCGCTTGTGTTCTCACTCTCTACGATTGCCCGGGAGAGAACCGATTCGGCGAAGGTGGAAGCGGCCTCTGCAAGAGTCATCGGATAGTCGCAGGCATAGGCACGCATGTCCCGAATGATCCAGCTATGGAAAGCGTGCCCGAGCTCGTGTGCAAGCGTCTGCACGTCTCCCACCGCACCGCCGTATGTCATGAATACCCGGGACTCCCGGGTTTTCAACGAGGTCGTACAGAAGGCTCCCGGACGTTTTCCCGGGCGCTTCTGCCAATCGATAAAATTCCGATCGAGCATGCTCTGCGCAAATTCACCCAGGTTCGGATAGAACCGTCGGAACGAATCGATCACCAGATCCGCTCCCTCCTGCCACCGATATCGATCATCGGCCTTCATCGGCAGAGGACAGGAGATGTCCTGGATTCCAAGCTTCGGCTTCCCGATCACCTCGGCTTTGCGGCGAAGATAGCGGTAAACGGTTTCCCGGTTCTTTTCCACAACCTGCCACATGGTTTCGATGGTTTCCCGCCGAACCCCCGCATCGAATACGGCCATCTCCAGGAAATGTCCGATGCCTCGCCGCGGGTACAGGGTCGTGCGCGTGCCGGAAATCGAATTCAAGCAGGCGGCGGCGATATGTTCCACCTGGCTCCAGGCCTGATTCGAGCCGAGAAGGGCGGCCTTTCGCACCTCCGGATCCGCATCCCGCATCAGGGAAATCCTCTGGGACATGGGGATCCTCTCCACCCGCCCGTCCGGCCATCGCATCTCGAATTCCAGGCGGCCGGAAACCTCATTGTAAAGCCTGCCCCATGCCGAATAGCCGTCCACTCCCAGGTCTGCAGTCAGGTTTTCGAGCGCAGGGTCCATCGAATGCCGTGCCTCCCATTGAAGACGCACCATGTGGTAGCGGCAGGTTTTCAGTGATTCCCTGGAGATCAGCGCATTCATTACATCCTCGGATGCGTTTTTTAAAGCGACTAGGATCGGAATCGTCGCCTTTCTGAAGGCGGCTCCCATTTTCGCAAGTCTTCCCTGCTCCCGCTTGTAGCTTTCGTTGCGGCTGTCTGCCGCGTTCAGGCATCCGATATAAGAAGACAGATGGGAATAGTCCTCGATAAGCCGCTCCCGCTCCAGAAGCAACGCTTCCCATTGACCCATTTGACCCATTTGATCCATATTTTCCCCGGAAAGCGCTCCGAGGGAGGCGGCCTTCTCTCCGAATTTCGGCAAAGCCTGCTCGAGGGCATCTCGGTGCGCACGGTATTCGGGTCCGTCGAAGCTTGGAAAATAGGAGGTAAGGTCCCAATCCATCTGCTTTTCTGTGTTCATCGCTTTGATCCCTGCATGCATCTCGGTTCGAGGTTTATTTTCGGCTAAATTTAAAATCGCAGAGGGTAAAATGAAATGGGTTGGATCATGTATTTAAATTACCATAAGCACCCTTCAAAAAATCATACGCCTTGGCTTGCTCCAATTCGGCTGTCGAAAAATGAATGATTTGTAAGGTCCCGGTTTTGCAGCAGCAATCGATTTCATCTTTCAGATGGTACGACATTTGCTCACTGAATGAGCGAGGCTGCCCAAGGCAGTACCAGTCGGCAAAGGAGTAAAACGATCGATGAACAGGCAGGAAAAGCGAAGCCCCCTGAAAATCCGATGGCCCATAACGGTAGTCGGAGGCAAAGCGGCCGTAGACGGGTACACCCGCAATATCACGGAGGCCGGGATGCTGATTCTTTCCAATGAACCGCTGCGGCTGTACGAATCCTACAAAATAACGGTCAGGCTTCCCAGCTATCTGGACAGGGTACTGGCCTGCAAGGTCGTCTGGTCGGACCTCTACGGAATCGACCCGAACGACCATGTCTACGGAATCGGCTACTGCTTCGTTCAGGTTTCACAGAAAGACCGTACTCTTTTGTCCCACATGGTCTCCGAGTTCAATCGGAACTGATGGCGTAACTGATGGCGTAGCTGATGGCGTAACTGAGCGAAACTGAGGTGAAAATGGATATGCAGGAAATCGATTTCGATCCCATCGTAGAAAACAAACGGCAGCCGGCGATGAAGCGGACGCGGACCTGTGTGGAAAAAAGAAGTGTATTCGACGATCTCTTCGAGGAATCCGGAGCCGATTCTTTCCCGGAGCTCGAAGGGTTGAGGGAATTTGTATACCGTGGAAGCCCGAATGATGAAAGCGCACGCTCGATGAAAGAAGAAGGACGCAATGGAAACCCCGCCGGGAAGAAAAAAGCGACCTATTACTTATCGGAAAAGGTTCTGGTCGAGCTTTTCGACGCCAAGGCAAAAATCAGGATCCTGGTACCGCCGAGCCTCAAATCGAAAGTATCCATGTCTCGAATTGTCGACTATGCCGTCGGCGCGATACTGGAGGAGTTCAATTCCGCAGGCAGGCGGAGCGACCTGTTCCAGCAGATCATCGAAGATGATAAGCGTTCATAAGGTTTTATAGGGTGAAAAGATGAAACAATCAGCGCAGAGGATCGGTATGGAAATGGATCGTACGGCCGCAACCGGACAGACGGGAGGCAAAAAGGTTTCCGTGATTTGTCCCGGCTGCAAAAAAAAGCATGAGATCGATTCAGACCGGATCTCAAGAAGCGGGAAGCAGACTGCCCGGTGCAGGAGCTGCGGACATCGCTTTTCCATTTTCCCCCCCCTGTATGAAGTGACGAGACCGGCGGGGTCCGATCACACGGACCGACATTCAGCTCGGACCATCGGGGTGTCGCTCAGCAAAGGCGGGGTGGGAAAAACCACCACAGCCGTCCACCTGGCGGCAGGTCTGGCCCTGGGCGGCTTCAGGGTGCTGCTGATCGATACCGACACCCAAGGCCAGGACAGCTACATGCTCGGCATCAAACCGGAGGCGGGCCTGACCGAATTCTTGCTGGAAGAGGCCGATGAACAGGAGGCGGTTTCAAAAGCGAGGGAGAATCTTTGGCTGCTTTCAGGCGGTAGATCGCTCGGAGGGGTCAAGCGGCTGATCGATCGAAAGAGTTTCGGTGGGGAATTGACGATGACCGAAGCCTTGCGCCCACTTCAATCCCGATATGATTATATCATCGTCGATACCTCTCCGGGTTGGGATCCTCTGACAGTAAACGTTCTGTTTTTCGTAAAGGAGATTTTGATCCCCGTGGCCCTGGAGGTGATGGCGCTCCAAGGCCTTGTCGAATTCCTCAAAAGCCTTTCTTCGATCCAAAAATACCGGAAGGAAGTATCGCTCAAGTACATCGTGCCGACATTCTTGGACAAAAGGATCGATTCGCCTTCGGCCATCTTGAGAAAACTCGACGAGCTCTATGGGGAATACCTGTGTGAACCGATCCGCTACAATTCCGGATTTGCCGATGCCCCCGCCTTCGGGCAAACACTTTATGAATTTGCACCCGGTTCTCAGGGTGCAGACGATTACCGCCGGCTGGTCCGAAAGATCGCAGGCGACTCCGATCTCCTGAAATAGCCTTTCCCAGATAGCCTGTCGGACCCGCTCTTCCTTTCGAGTAACGACCGATGCTCATCTCTGATTTTCTCTGCGTCTCTGCGCCTCTGCGCGAAAATGCCCGGGATTTGCAGCCGGGGTTGACTTTTAAACGGGGTCTTCCTATGAATCGATTATAATACCAAAACTCATGAGCAGGCGATTTGAAATTGGACAATCGAATCCGTTGTGGATGGGCAGGTTCGGACCCGCTTTATATCCGGTATCACGATACGGAATGGGGCGTTCCGCTCTACGATGACCGGAAACTTTTCGAATTTCTGATCCTGGAGGGGATGCAGGCCGGCTTGAGCTGGATCACCATCCTAAGGAAACGGGAGCACTATCAGAAGGCATTCGACCACTTCGATGCGCGAAAAATTGCCCGATACGATCGGTCCGAAATCGATCGACTCCTCGGAGACAGCGGTATCGTTCGAAACGAACGAAAAATCCGCTCCGCCATAGAGAATGCCAGGGCATTCCTTGAAGTTCAAGGCCGATACGGTAGTTTCTCCGGGTACGTCTGGCGATTCGTCGGAGAGGCGCCGATCCGGAATGCATGGAAGTCCACGGCGGAAATCCCTGCTCAGACCGAGGAATCGGCTGCCATGAGCGCGGAACTGAAAAAGGAAGGTTTCCGATTCGTCGGACCAACCATCTGCTATGCATTCATGCAGGCGGTGGGGATGGTGAACGATCATGTTATTGATTGTTTCCGATGGAAAAAGCTTCAATAACAGCATCTTACACCTGCGCCGAAACTTCGGCTTTCCCCTCGGATTTCCCGCCAAACTCAGGAAATGTGACATTTTGTGACAAAGACGAATTTTTCCGGCTGCCTGCAGTCGTCAAACCGTTCAAAAGATTTACCGCATTCCGCTTGTGTTGCTGGCTCAGATGAGAGTAGCGCAGGGTCATTGCCATCGATGAATGGCCAAGCAGTTCCTGAACGTCTTTGAGGCTTCCACCCTTCATGATCACATGGCTTGCGAACGTATGCCGCAGGTCATGGAAATGAAAATCATGGATGCCGGCCCGGGTGCATGCCGATCGGAAAGACCGGCTGATGTCCTTTATGGATGAGCCCCTGACCTTGTGGCCGTCTTTGGTTTCGACGTAATAGTTGAAAACGTTCTTCGAGGTCAGATGCTGCTGTTTCCGGATCCGCTTGAAAAGTGCGTCCATATCGTCGTTGATCGGAATTTCCCGGGCCTTTTTGCTCTTGGTATCCTCCCTGAGATAGATGAAGCCGTTTCGGATCTGATCCCACTTCAGCCGGAGGATTTCCCCCTTCCGCATCCCGGTATTGAGTGCGCATTCAACGATATCTTTTATGTGGTCCGTACATTCTGATAGCAGCTTTTCGATTTCATCGTCGGTCAGATACCGGATCCGCTGATTGTTTTCTTTCAAGTACAGGGTCTTTCCCCGGGTGAAAGGGTTTTCCTCGGCCATGTCCCATTCAACCGCCTTGGTGAGCATGTGCCGTAAGCATGCCATCGGCCGGTTGACACTGGCATCCGATCGGATTTTTCCGTGCATGGTGAGCTTTCCCCGGAGGTGGTTCCGGAATGTTTCAAGGTCTACATAACGGATGTTTGAAAGCAGCGTGTCCTCTCCGAAATGCTCTCCGATGACATCGAGACAGTATTTTTTCAGGGTGGAATAGCTTCTCTGCTGCTGGTGGTTCTCCCGGTATTTGGTGATCAACTCCCCCAGGGTCGTCTTGTACTCCTTTTTGACATCCAGATACCTTTTCTCGGCAATGAGCGAAACCCGCTTTCCGAGCTCGCCCTCGGCGTCCTTTTTTTTCTTGAAGGATTTCCGGACACGCTTTCCGGTCGGATCGAAATAATCGATCTGGTACCCCTTGCCTCGTTTCCTGATGGTTGCCATGCTCAACCCCCTTTCTTTTCCAGGTATTCAATCAGCGCCTTCTTAATGAGGTCCTTCAAGGTAATGCCCTCTTTTGCCGCCTGAATCTTTGCCCGCCTGTGCACGTCCTCTGAAAAATCTCTGATAAAAATGTTCGTCATTGATTAACCCCCTTTGCTATTTAGATTATATCTATAATCTATATTATATTGCTTGTCAATGGGAGTGAAAAGATTTTCATTCTTTTTCTATCAGGAGGAGCCCCCGGCTTATCGGTCGGCCGTCTATCCCGAGCATGGTGGTTTATACCATCTGAGCATACCGTTCGGCTACGTTAAAAATGGAAATACCTTTATCACATTATTTTTCTGTTGCTTTTGGACGGGGAATCAAATATTTGAAAAATTAAAGCCCGTCCAAGTCCTTTTGAACAGCACGAGAAACATAAAGATAATAGCCCGCTCCAACCGCTTAAGATAGCGGCACTCCAAGCCGGTATTCGATCTGCACGATTTACAACTCTTCTGCCCAAGGAGGACGGCAATGGAAGAAAATCGACCAACCATGGGTCTCTTGATCTTGTTTTTCATTTTATCCCTGCTTTTAGGATGTGCTTCTGAACCTGTCAAAAAAACCCCCAGCAAGACCGTCTTTGACCGAATTGACGAAGATTTTGAACGAATCAAAATTAATGAGGGGATCTGGTCACATGAATATGATGATCTGCAAGAAAATTTAGAGAATTGGACTGCCAAATACCAACTATTAAAAACCAATGAGAGAAAATTTATTAAAAGCATGCCTGATAAACAGTTGGAATTGTATTCCAATTATCTGGATTCACTAAACAGCGGAAACCCAGCCAAAGTTGAATATAATAGACGCCAATTGATAGCCTCGCTGGATGATAACCAAAAATCTTATCTAATCTCCATTTACGATGAATATTCAAAATTGGAACAACAGCATAAAGAATATACTGAAAAACATAACGAACTGTTGACCAGAAAAACCAAAATAGAAGCCGACTATGCAAGAAACTTGCAATGGCATAATAATGTGCTGACAGCAATCTCTGAGTATATGGGTACTGGCAGCTACACTTATCAACCTAGTTTTCCTGCCGCAATGAGTCGTCTGCAAAATACGATAACAAGAAATCAGCAGAGGAATGCATTTTTTTTTCAAAACTTCGAAACTAATATGAGCCTTAGAGATATCGCAAGCGCTATAAGAGGCTTTTAAGATAACGCCGATCTGTTTGCACCGATTGATTTTAATAGAGCCCAAGGGTTGGCCTTTAAAAGTCCAGTCCCTTCTATCTTTTGATTTTAATCACTATACCGATAATAATGCCCGTTATACAGTACCCAAGGGTAAAAGCGATAATAAGATGGATAAAATAATCATTGCCTTTATTAGTGGCGCTTTGGTTGCAATGATTTCTTCGTATATTGCCCATATTTTCAGTGAGCGCAGAGACAGAAGAAAAGAATTCAACGATGCCGCTGCAAAATTCCAAAACGCTTTTATTGATGTAAAGGTTTTCCTTGAGTTTGGAGCTATCGGAAGAAATAGCCCAATAGTCACTGACAATGTGAATGAATTCTTGGGAACATACAGGATAGAACATCTTAAAGCCGTTGTTGAATTTAAGGCGTTCTTGAACAAACGCGAAAGACGTCGAATCGAAAAAGCATGGAATGAATATTGTCATCCAGAAGAAGTACCCAAAGATAAGTACGAAAGAAGAGATTTTACTTTCAATGGTTACTTTCACATTCAAGAAACTCGGGGCAAGGAAGCTGCGAAGGGAATAGCCCTTGAAAAAATAAATGGAATTTTGAAATTTGCACAATTTAGCTAACCTCCCTTTCATGTTTAAGCTCGGCATAAAGCGCTTTAATACTTCCAGGTAAGAGACGTTATCTAAGTGGGGTATTTTGCACCCCCGTGCTGTTCGCCACCTATTGTTCATTTTAGGACGATTTCCGGCCTCTTTCGGAAAACCCATGTTGCCCTACCCCATTTCAACCGTCCCGCTACGTATGCGGAACGTGCCTTATTCGTCCGTCTGCGTACCTGTTTCGGCATCGTTTATAATCGTCCGTGACCTTGCGATAAATTCAAGAACATCAGGGACAAGATACACCCGGTTTCGGGCCGACAACCGGCAGAAGGGGAGCCCCCTATATCGATACCCATCCAATGCGTTCTTTGAAATTCCCAATAGCTTTAGAAGCTCGTCCTCGGTTAGGATCTAGTCGATGCTGCTCAGGTTGAGGTCTTGATTCATTCTTTTCGATTCTCCCCGCTGAAAACTTATCTCGGCAAACAAGCCGGATCCCCTCGGCCTTCCTGGTGTCTCCCTGCTCGATCGCCTGGTGGCAGATCCGCCTCAGCTCTTCCCGGTCGGCATTCAGGATCATCTGCACACACATGCCGCACACGTATTCGGTATTCGGAGGCGGTTTGCAGTTCTTTTCGGCCTTGTCGCAAAAAAGACAGTTTTCAGCCATGGCGCCTGGCTCCTTTACCAATATCCCGAATCAGCCCCTTCATCCCCTCCGGTGTAGCCTCCGCCAAAGCCTCCGCGACCTCCGACATCTCCACCGCCTCCATAGTCTCCCGGATCGCCTCTTAATCCGAAATCCCCTGGGTCAACTCCTAATCCGAAATCCCCCTTGTCAATTCCAGCTTCGATATCTCCCTTGTAACCGCCGCTAAAGCCGGTCTCCCCATATCCAGCGGTAATATCTCCCCCGTACTTTCCGATTCCTGATTCAAACCCGCCGGGTCCAGGGAGGGGCCTAGATTGATTGGTTAGCGGATCCACGACATTCTTTTTGACAAAAGGAGCGACATAATCTTTGACCACCCCACCGATAAGCGAGGAAAGCCCCAAGGGAGCCAACGCCGCCCCTCCGGTCATGGCCGCCGCCCCAAGACCGAACATGGCTTTACCAGGGGTCATCTCCGACATTCTCCGTCCGATGAAAGAATCTTTCGGGTCGTTAGAAGCGGGTACAGCGCTATCCATGTACCCGGTCAAAGCCCCTCCGGCTTCTCCCCCGCCGCCTTCCAACCCAAAAGTCGGCTTTAAAGGGGGTTGCTTCTCTTCGGGTTCTTCGGGTGCAATAGGTCTTGGGGGCATAAGCTCCCGTTTGAGATTTGGTAGAAACATCCTTCTACCCGTCAAGCCCGATCTTTGGAGTGCAACAGACATGATTGAATTTCCTTTCGGCAGTTGAAACTTTGTTCGTTTTTAGTCTTCAAATTTCACATAGTGATGAGGTCCATCATTGACCGGTTTTCTCCATGGCTTTTGACAAAGGAGGGTGTGAATCACCCCTCCAAGCGCCAAAATGGCAGGGGAATCCTTCTTTAAATTCTGCAGGTGAGCCCGGATAAGATCACCCTCATCCAGAAACAAGCGTTTCTCGTCGCCAAGGACTGACCGGATTGAATCGGCATAAAGATCAAATGCATTCGGCTTGTCAAAATCTTCCGGGGGATTGACATAAAAACCCCGGAAAACAGGAGAAATCCCTTGCCGCTTGATTTCCTCGTTTATACGGTGATAGACGCTTGTATAGCCCTCGTGATCACCCAAAAAATAATCAAGCAATCCCTCAGAGTGCCCATATTTTTGCTGAAGCCCGATGCAATCCCTCATCAGCTCTTCAACGCCTGCCCGTTGTACCTCTGCGAGAAGGCGAAAAGTCGGCTTATCAGAGTCGGTCTTGTCCACGGCCACGATGACGGCAAACCCGGGATCTGCTCCGCGTTCCTCGATTTTACCCGGCCAGCCGATCCCTGCTAAAATAGTCCAATACTCCGCCCCATTCTCTATGTTGCGATAGTAGAATGGTGGGGGGACGTTTTTTTTGCCAGTTACAAGCGCCATGTCCTTAATGATTTCATGATTTGATTCATCCTTAGGAAATACTTTTTCGATGATGTTCTTTTTGGGCATTTGTTAAAACTCCTTTTTCAATTTGATGTTTTATGAAAGATCACATCCGCTAAAGAAGCCGGCTGCGATATACTGCCTGGCCATCGCTTCGTAATTGAAGGCATGTCGGAAATGATCCGGCCCCAGCTTTACATATACATACCGTTTCGATCCGGTCTCTTCATCTTCTTCAAGTCGCTTGGCTACATTGTGAAGGTGGCTTGCGAATTCCTGTACAACCTCACATTGCTTGGGAAGGATTAAGGCGCCGTCCACGATTTCTTTATGGGAAGCATCCAGGGATTCAGTCCGATTGCAGGATACAATGAGCTCTTTTTCATTCCAAGCATACGAGCCCTTCTGACGCTCGTTGTAATAGTTCAAAAAGACCTTCCCCTTATGCCGCTCGGCGAATGCCCGGGCGTTCCGGGTCTCCGGCAAAGCATCGACGACGCAGCGGGAAACCCGGAAATTCTTCATCAACCGGTCAAGGTCTTCCCAGTCCTTGTATTCGGAAATGTGAATAAGTTTTCCGGCCTTCTGCGGATCCCGCTTCCCGACGACCACATGTAAGCCTTTCCCCTGGTCAACCCCCATGCTGCAGGGTCCGGAATCACTGCTTTGAATCCCCTCGTTTCCGCACAGAGCAAGAACCTCTTGAACCGTCAGCCGGTTTGTGGCCTCCACGTAGGCGCTTCCAATCTTCAGGTTGTAGAAGTCGGTCAGATTGTTTGTCGTTCGGAGCTGGTAGAGGATGTCCCCCGGGTCGATGAAATGGGAAAAGAGCTGCGAGTAATGGTATCCGCGTTTGTCAGTGATCGCCGGCCGCTTGGCTACCCATTCACCGATCGAGGGGTTCAGCTCGGCATGACACTTCTGGCAAGCCCGGATCACCCGGCCGCTGACGGTCTTCAGGCAGTCCGGAAAGGTATCCTCAAGGCAGGTATGCTCCCCGCACTTTTCGCACTTTAGGAGCCAGTACCGTTGATCCGTCTCCTGGAAAGCTTTATCAATCCCGTAATCCGGTAAGGTGGGGTTGCTCAGCTTAAACACTTCCTTGAATTCGGAATGCCCCATCCTTTCCATCGCCATATCTACGCTATTCTGCGGCGATTCGTCCAGCTCGTCAAAGATGACCATATCAACTGGAATCGACTTCAGACCGACTTTTGATTGCATCCCCCTGAGATACAAAAACGTGTTCCATACCTGCTTCAGGCCCGCGTTATCGGTATCCTTCAGCCACTTGCCTATGGTATCCGCGTTCTCATCGATCAATGGTGCTACGCGGCTTCTGGAGAAATCCAAGACATCTGTCCGGCTTGGGAAAAGATACAGTACCCCCCGGAAGTTGCGGTACCGGCAGGAATAAAGCGCCCGAAGCATGGCCTTGGTGGTAAGCCCCAGCTGTGCCGCCTTCAATTCCGTTTGATCCGGGTGATCGTCCTGGTAGGGTTCGATCAGGTATTCATGTCGATCATAGGTGAATGGCCGGCCGTCCAGGATGACCCCTTTCACCCATTCATGGAAGGGCTTTTCAGCTTCGGCGTCCCCGAACCGCTGTTCAAGAGATGCGCACAGTGTTTCTAATTGTTCGTCGACTGTTGATGCGACGTATGATTTCGGATCGTACATCTGGATCCACCTCGCCTATCACTTCGAGAACGATATTCTGAAACTCCTCGGCCGCCTGCAGGCTGAAAAGCGCCTGAAAGATTTCGAGTTGAAGTTTTAGCTGCCCCCGGATCTCACCCATGGCTTTCAAGGCCAGTTCCCGGGGGTCTTTGAATTTGAATTCCTGAACATCGATTTCTTCTTCACCAACACGAACCTTTTTGTTTTTGACTTGGCTTTCAAGAACCTGAAGGGCTTCTCCGTCCCCCCGGTTCCACCTCATCAATAGATCAAGGATTTCGTTCGCGTAATCGTTGATTTTCGTAATCTGCTCCATAGCATCGATCTTTCGGTCAACTACGGCCTCAATCTTTTTGGATACGATGACTTTCGTTGTTTTCCCACGAATCTCCCGGAGCCTCTTACTGACCGCCTGCCGGCTGACTCCAAGGCTTTTGGCTGCCTCGGATTGGCTTTTGCCTTCTCTGTCAACCAGGTGTAAAAGTTCACGATCATTGATCTTTATTTCAGCCATGGTTGACACTCCGGTTGACAGGTTGACAGTTCATCAGGATGCCTCGTAGACCCGCGCCCTCGATTTGGCCGCCGCCTGCAGCACGCCAACGGGATCGATGTAATCGTAGACCTTGGCCCGATCCTTCCCGGGTGCAGGTCTGAGCACCCGCCCCAGGTACTGAAGCACCCGGCCGCTGAACTTGATCGGGGTTGAAAGAAACAGCGTCGAAAGCGCCTTACAATCGAACCCTTCGCCGATCAGCTGGCCGGTCGCTATCAGGGTCCGGATCTCTCCCTTGTTCAGCCGGTCAACGATCTCTTGCCGGTCACGGGTACCGATATCGCCGGTAAGGACCGTTGAGGGGGTGCCGAAATTGTTCTTCAGGATAGCCCGTAGCGTCTCACAATGGCCTTTCCGATCTGACAGCACCAAGACTA
>QZKK01000249.1 GCA_003599475.1 Desulfobacteraceae bacterium | reverse complement strand
TTGCGTCGAGCAAAAGCCCATCGACGACGAGACCGTCGAGTTGGGGGCCCTGGCCATTTCCACCCGCCTCTGCGCACCATATGGCAGGTTGATCACGATCTGTCCGGCCAGATGTTCGATTCCCATCATATTCAGCAGATGGAGAGCCTGTCCTTCGATCCGGGCCTCCGCCATCCGGCGCCGGGGGGTATCGAAGAAGGCTCCGGCAAGACCGTATTCGATTCTGGAATAGTGCGCGAGCTTGACGTGTTCCAGAACCGTCATGTGGCGCCACAGCCGCATGTTCTGAAAGGTCCTCCCGATCCCTTTGTGGGCGATCTCGTGGGGGGCAAGCCCGTTCAGCAAAGCCCCCTCCAGCAGGATCCGGCCCTCACTAGGCCGGTACATCCCCGTGATCAGATTGAAGACAGTGGTTTTACCGGCGCCGTTTGGGCCGATCAGCCCGTGCACCTCCCCTGCACGGATGGCCAGATTGTAGTCTTTTACAGCCCGCAGGCCACCGAAAAAGTGTGTCAAATGCTCAACCTGCAGCAGCGGCATGCTACACCTCGATCCGCGGTTTGCGTTTCGGCCCCGGTTTACGTTTCGGCCCTGGTTTACGTTTCGGTTGGATCAGCTTCTCGATATCGAATTCTTTGAATGCAACCAGCCCCGTCGGCCGGAAAATCATCACCAGGATCAAAAGCAGCGGAATGATGATCCATTTGAACAGCTCGAGGGGACGAAGGGCCTCGCTGAGCAGGTTGATGCTGACAGCTCCCACGATGGATCCGTAAACGGAATTGAGCCCCCCGAAGTAGACCATGGCCAGGACTTCAGCCAACTGCTGGATGCCGAAGGTGCCCGGGTTGACATAGCGGACGACATGGGCGTAAAGCCCCCCGGCCACGCCGGCCCAGAAGGCCGCAAAAAGAAAGGCCACGAACTTGGTGCGGCGGGTATTGACACTCATGGCGTCGGCGGCTATCTCGTCGTCCCGCACCGCATTCAAGGCCTTTCCGACGGTCGAGCGAACGAAATTGTTGATGATCCAAACACCTGCGGCCGTCCATACAAAAACCGTCGGCAGCCCGGCCCAATCCGGCTGGCTGCCCAGTCCGCGCGGACCGCCGACCACTTCCAGGTTTTCGATCAGGCTTTTGACGATGAACATAAATGCCAGGGAGATGATGGCCAGGTAGTCTCCACGGGTCCGGAAAGAGGGAATCGCCACAAACAGCGCACCTGCGGCAGCCAGGAGCCCTCCGCAGATAAGGGCTACCGGGAAGAAAAAGGGTCCCAGTGCGGCCGGCAGCAGCGCATCTCCAAACAGCCGATCGTTGACAAACAACCCTACGGTGAAAACGGATGCGGCGTAAGCGCCCAATGCGATGAACCCGGGGTGCGAACAGGAGAACTCCCCCATGTATCCGTTGACGACGTTGAGGCTGAGCGTGATCAGAATCGCAATGAGAGTCAGCTTGACCACCAGGATGCGGTAATCGCTCATCCCGGCCCAGAGAGAAAGAGCCCAATAGAGCAATCCAAGGTGGATCAGCACCGAAACGATCATGGGAAGCCGCAGAAGCTTCTCCGCCATCCGATTGAAGGGAGCTGCGCTGAGACGTGCCACCACGGCCACAGGCACAAGGTAGATCAGCAGTACATAGACGAATGCGGCGGGGAAAAGGGCCGGTTTTCGCAGGATGATCATAAGGCCGAACAGGACTGGAATCTTGCGCATGCCAAGGGCGCGCGCCAGCTCTGTGCCGAAGAAGTACTCCAAAAGCGCGGCGGCCAGCACACCCAGCAGCCAGCCAAGCAGCGGGATTCCCTCAAATAGCGCCATGACCCCGGTCGTCCGCCGCTTGTGAACGGGAGAATCAACAGGTCTGCCCGCAGCCTCCATTTTCAATCCTTATTCTCTGCGACTCTGCGCGAGAAATGAAAATTCCTGTGCGATCAACCTACAACCTCAACCTTGCACTGTAAGGCTGCCCGAACAACCCATGAGGCCTGAACACCAGGATCAGCAGGATAATCGAATAGGCGATCAGATCCCTCAGGGTGGATGGAAAAATCATGGCCACAAAGATTTCGATGAACCCCATCATGAAACCGGCCAGGGCGGCCCCCAGCATCGAGCCTCGCCCCCCCAGAATCGCGGCAACAAAGGCCTTCCAGCCCACCAGGATTCCCATATAGGGGTCCAATACGGGATAAGCCATCCCGAAGAGAATACCGGCCGCAGCGGCCAGTGCGGACCCCAGGGCGAAAGTGAGCGCCGCGATCCTGTTCAGCGGCACGCCCATCAGCGGAACCACGGCGTAATCAAAAGCCATGGCTCGCATGGCCATCCCCCAACGGGTGCGGCGGATGAACTGATGCAGCGCAAGAGAGAGACCCAACGATACGACCACGATCATGATTTTGATATTGGTGACAAAAACTCCCCCCAGATCGTATGCCTGGACTTCGAGTAATGTGGGGAAGCGGACCCGTTGAGCCCCGAGCAGCGCGAGGTTTCCGGTTTCCAGGATGATGCCGATCATCAGTCCGGTGATCGCGGCGGATGCTCGCGGGGCATTGCGCAGGGGCCGATAGCCGATCCGCTCCACGGCCATTCCGATAAAGGAGGTTAGAAACATCGAAATCAGGAGGGTCGAGACCAGAAGCAGCCAGTTGGGAAGCACCATGAAGCCGGACGCTTTCAGCGCAACCAGCGCGCTGGCCACACCGAATCCGATGTAGGCTCCCACCATGAAAATATCGCCATGGGCAAAGTTAAACAGCATCAGGATGCTGTAGACCATGGAGTAGCCCAGTGCGATCAGGGCGTAGAAGCTGCCCCACTGCAATGCGTTGACCAGGTTTTGAAAGAAAACGACCATCACGCTGCCCCCGGTTTATGGATCGCAATCCGAGTCAAGGATCCGGTCGGCTTGGTCTACCTGAAAAGGGCATGAAACTGCTGCGGTAGCCCAATCCGAAATTCGAATCTCGAAATCCCGTTTCTGAAACGGCACAGGGAGTCTTGCATCCTGACTGATTCAAGATTCGAATTTCACCGAGCCCCGGTTTAACGCATTCCGTTTTACCCGGGGTTCGGATTTCCCCGCCGGGCGGGGTTTAAGGGCAGACCTGCTTATAGAACTGGAACTCGCCGGTATCGCTGATTTTGACGATGACCGCACATTTGACCGGATCGCCGCCTCCTCCCGGATTAAAGGTCATCTTTCCGGTGATGCCATCGAATTCTTTGATTTTGGCCAGGGAATCCCGCACGCCCTGACGGTCCTTCTTGATGTCGCCGGAAAGCTTTCCGCTGTTCTGTATGGCTGTCTGAACCAGCCGCATGGAGTCCCAGGTCAAAGCAGCCACATCATCGGGAACGTAGCCGTATTTGGCTTTGTAGCGATCGATAAACTCCTTGGTCGCCCCCTTGGCGCCGGCTGCGGCATAGTGGGTGCTGAAAAACGAGCCGTTGCACTCCGACCCGCAGAGTTTTACGGTTTCGGCGGACCCCCAGCTGTCGCTGCCTACGATCGGTTTCTTCCAGCCGAGCTGGTGGGCCTGCTGGACGATCAGGGCGACTTCGTTGTAGTACTGCGGAGTGAACAAAAACTCCGCCCCGGAACTGATGATTTTGGTTAGCTGAGAGCTGAAATCGGTGTCTTTGGTGGTGAAGCTTTCGTAGGCAACAACCGACCCGGCGCCGTTTAGATCCTCCCAGGCCTTCTTGAAATACTCTGCAAGGCCCTTCGGATAGTCGCTGGCCACATCATAGAGCACGCCGGCTTTTTTGAAGCCGAACTCTTCCTTTACGAATTTGGCGACCACAGGCCCCTGAAAGGGGTCCAGGAAGCAGGCGCGGAACACATAAGGACGATCTTTGGTCGTATTGGGGTTCGTGGACCAGGGGCTGATCATGGGCGTCTGGTAGTTGTTGGCCACTTCACCGGCCGGCACCGCCTGCTTGGACGCCTGGGGACCGACAATGGCCAGCACCTCGTCTTCGGTGATCAGCTTGGTGTTGGCTTTGACTGCCGATTCGGCTTTGGATTCGTTGTCTTCGATGATCAGCTCGATTTCGTACTTCTTGCCGCCCACCTCCAGACCACCGGCGGCCTTGATGTCCTCAAGCCACATCTGAGCTGCATACTTTGTCCCTTCACCGACCTTGGGGATGTCGCCTGTAATCGGCGCATTGATGCCGATTGCGATGATATCGGCTCCCAAGGAAACGGAGGCGAACAGCATTGGAACCAACACAATGGAGAACAGAACATACAATTTCTTTCCCATAGTAGCCCTCCTTTTTTGCGGATGTTAACAAGGGTAGGTAAGAACTTGCTTTTCTATCCAAACCATTACAGAGTCGCCCAAAAAGGACCTATGTGTCAATAGAGCGGGAATAATAAAATTGGGTCATCGCTTTCCGATTTTCTCTTCGATATGCTTCATCAGACCGCCGCTTTTGACCAGTTCCTGCATGAACGGCGGGATGGGACGAGATGCATATACTTTCCCGGTTCCGTTGTGCGTAATCTCGCCGGTGTCGAAATCGACCGTCAGGAGATCTCCGGTCTTGAGTTCATCGGCGGCCGAGCATTCCAGAATCGGAAGCCCCGTATTGAATGCATTGCGGTAGAAGATCCTTGCGAAACTCTTTGCGATGACGCATGAGACCCCTGCCGCCTTGATCGATATGGGCGCATGCTCCCTGGAGGAACCGCAGCCGAAATATTTTCCGGCAACGATGATATCGTCTTTTTTCACGTGTTCGACAAAATGCGGATCGGCATCTTCCATGCAGTGTCTGGCCAGATCCTCAGGGTCGCTCATATTGAGATACCGTGCCGGAAGGATCCGGTCCGTATCGATATCGTCGCCGAATTTCCAGGCTTTTCCTGTTATCTTCATTTCAATTCCTTTCGACATGCGAGTGTTCAGCGTTCAGTGTTCAGCGTTCAGGAATTCGGTTGCTTGGTCAATCGGCTGCTCGGTTACCTCTCAACCGATTGGGGTTTCCCGAATGTCAATCGCACAATTCGAGTTTTTTCTTCGATTAAGCCGGGCGTGCGATGGCCATCTGCGGCCGAATCCCACTCACCGGAAAAACCCTGAACACTGAACGCTGAACACCGAACTCTACATAACTTCTTCCGGCCCGGCAATTTTTCCGGCGACGGCAGATGCCGCGGCCACAGCGGGGTTGGCAAGGTATACCTCGCTTTCGGGATGCCCCATCCTTCCCACGAAATTCCGGTTGGTGGTCGCCACAGCCCGCTCGCCTTTTGCCAGGATTCCCATATATCCTCCCAGGCACGGACCGCAGGTGGGCGGGCTGATGACTGCGCCGGCATCCAGAAAGATCTCAAACAAACCTTCGTTGAGCGCTTCACGATAGATCCGGGTCGTCGCCGGAATAACGATCAGGCGGACTCCGGGATCGACTTTTTTTCCCTTGATGACCCTTGCGGCAAGCTGGAGGTCCGCCAGCCGGCCGTTCGTACAGGAACCGATCACGACCTGATCGATTATGACTTCTCCGACCTCGCTGATTCCTCTCGTATTCTCGGGAAGGTGCGGAAACGCGACCTGGGGTTCGATGTCGCTCACATCGTACTCGCGGATCTCGGCGTATCGGGCATCCGGATCCCCGTGTACGATCCGGTAATCCCTTGCCGCCCTCCCGGCCAGGTAATCGACAGTAATCGGGTCGGGTTCGATGATGCCGTTTTTCGCTCCGGCTTCCGTCGCCATATTGCACATGGTCAACCGGCCGGCCATGTCGAGAGACGCGATGGCAGGACCGGTAAATTCCACCGCCCTGTAGAGAGCCCCATCCACTCCGATGTCTCCGATGGTGTAAAGGATCAGGTCTTTTCCGCCGACCCATGGATTCAAAACGCCGCTGTAAACGAATTTGATCGTTTCGGGCACCTTGAACCAGAGCTCGCCGGTAATCATGGCTGCAGCCAGATCCGTACTGCCGATGCCGGTGGAAAAGGCTCCGAGAGCGCCGTAGGTGCATGTGTGGCTGTCTGCGCCGATGATGAGTTCACCGGGCAGCACCAGCCCCTTTTCGGGAAGCAGCGCATGTTCGATTCCCATCTCACCGGAATCGAAAAAAAAGGAAAGCTTCTGCTCCCGTGAGAATTCCCGGACCTCCTTGCATTGCATGGCGGAACGGATGTCCTTGTTGGGAACGAAATGATCCAGTACCATCACCACCCGTTGGGGATCAAAGACTCTTTCGGCACCGCTTTTTCTAAACTCTCGGATGGCAATCGGCGCGGTAATATCGTTTCCGAGCGCGATATCGACTTTCGCATTGACCAGATCCCCGGGCACAACCGTTTCCGTTCCGGCATGGGCAGCCAGGATCTTCTCCGTTATTGTCATTCCCATATCATTTTTCTCCTTCGAACGATAATCGCCGTCGCCGGCTCCTCCGCAACCTTTTCGATGGAAAGGGCAGCCCGCAACCCCCTCGGCGGGGCAACCCGCTAGTCTCCGGCTCCGGTCTTCAGTACGGATAAGAAGGCGGACTGCGGGATCATCACCTTTCCGACCATCTTCATCCGTTTTTTCCCTTTCTTCTGTTTTTCGAGAAGCTTCCGCTTTCGCGTAATGTCCCCCCCGTAGCATTTGGCCGTGACATCTTTTCGGAATGGCGAGATGGTGGTCCGGGCGATGATCTTGGCCCCGATGGCCCCCTGGATCGCGATTCTGAACATCTGCCGGGGAATCTCCTCTTTGAGCATTTCGCATGCATGCCGTGCCCGCTCGACGGCACGATCCCGATGGGTGAGCTGGGAGAGGGCGTCGACCTTTTCTCCGTTGATGAGGATATCCACCTTCGCCAGATCGGTTTTCCGGTAATCGATCAGCTCGTAGTCGAACGATCCATACCCCTGGGTGACCGATTTGAGTTTGTCATAGAAATCGAAGATGACCTCGGCCAGAGGAAGTTCGAAGATCATCTCCAGGCGATTGGTCGTCAGAAACTGATAGTTTTTATTGATGCCGCGGTGGTCCAGGCCAAGCTTCATGACCGCTCCCATGTACCGGTCCGGAACGATGATGGCGGCGCGGATGTAAGGTTCCTTTGCCGACAGGATGCGGGTGGGGTCCGGATAGAGCGCGGGGTTGTCGACTGCAATGGTTTCACCGGTTTGAAGAGTCAACTCATACCGGACGGAAGGCGCGGTCAGGATGAGGGAAAGATCGTATTCGCGCTCGAGCCGTTCCTGTACCACATCCAGATGGAGCAGTCCGAGAAAGCCGCACCGGAATCCGAATCCGAGCGCAGAAGAGGTGTCTTTTTCGAAGATCAGAGAAGCGTCGTTTAACTTCAGCTTCTCTATGGCGTTTGCCAGGTCTTCGTATTCGTCGGAAGATGTGGGATAAATAGAGGAGAAGACCACAGGCTTTGCTTCGATGAATCCGGGCATGGGAGCATCGCAACGATGCTGTTTATGGGTGATGGTATCCCCGGAGCGGGTATCGCTGACTGTCTTGATTCCGGCAATCATGTATCCGACCTGACCGGCAGTCAGCTCTTTCTGGGGTTTGCGCACGATCTGAAAAATTCCGACCTCTTCGACTTTGTAAGTGGCATTGTTCGACATGAAACAGATTTGATCTCCCGGTTTGATCCTGCCCTGAAAAACCCGGAAGTGCACGATGGTTCCCCGGTAGGGGTCATAGTGCGAGTCGAATATGAGCGCCTTCAAAGGGGCGTCCGGGTCCCCTTTGGGTGCAGGGAGGCGATGAACGACTGCTTCTAAGATCTCCTCTACACCCGTTCCGAGTTTTGCGGATGCCAGGATCACGGACGCGGGGTCCAGGCCGAGATCTTCTTTGATCTGTAACCGGACTCTTTCGATCTCGGCGGAGGGAAGATCGATTTTATTGATTACGGGTATGATCTCGAGGTTCTGCTCCATGGCCAGGTAGAGATTGGCCAGCGTCTGGGCCTCGACCCCCTGGCTTGCGTCCACCAGCAGAACGGCGCCCTCGCAGGAGGCCAAGGCTCGGGTGACTTCATACGTAAAATCGACATGTCCCGGAGTATCGATCAGATTCAGTACATAGGTGCTGCCGTCGGCAGCCGTATAGGGCAGGCATACCGTCTGGCTCTTGATGGTGATTCCGCGTTCCCGTTCGATATCCATGGAATCGAGAATTTGATCTCTAAAATCACGATCTTCGATAATATGAGCCGACTGGATCAGGCGGTCGCAGAGTGTCGATTTTCCGTGATCGATATGGGCAATGATGCTGAAGTTTCGGATCTGTTGTAATTTCATAAGCGGTAAGTATACAAAAGTTCATTGACATTGGACAGCATAAACTGTAAAAATTTTAGCTCGATAATTTAAGATGGATACCAGATCGATTGTGACTATGTCAATCGAACAGACCGGGTCGACATGGAGATTCAGCGTCCGGACAATTCCAATATTCTTGTGGTAGACGATGATGCGGCGATCCGCGATACGCTGCATGAGTTTATCATGATATCCGGCTACACGGCGTTTAAGGCCGCCAGTTCGGAAGAGGCGCTCTCGCTTTTAAACGAGCACCGGATCCATGTGATCATCACCGATATTATCCTGCCCGGCATGGACGGCCTGGATTTGACCGGTTACGTCAAAAAAGCTCTCCCCGATATCGATGTCATCGTAATGACCGGGTACAGCGGAGACTATTCTTACGAAGAGGCGATCAACAAGGGCGCAAGCGATCTGATTTTCAAGCCGGTCCGATTCGAAGAGCTCCTTCTGAGGCTGAAACGGGTACTCAAAGAACGCCAGCTCACCATCGAACGTACCGAAATGCTCGAGAAACTTCAGAAATTAGCCATTACGGACGGCCTGACCCGGCTGTTCAACTCCAGGCACTTTTACAATCAGCTCGAACTGGAAACCGATCGGTCGAACCGCTATCGGCACCCTCTGGCCCTGCTCCTTCTGGACATCGATCTTTTCAAGGAGTACAACGATACCTACGGCCATCTGGAAGGGGACAAGGTCCTGCAGCGAATCGGCAAAGTGATCAAAGCCTGTCTCAGAAAGATGGATACCGCCTATCGTTACGGAGGAGAGGAATTCACCGTCCTGCTTCCCGAAACGACTGCAGTGGAGGCCAAGACGGTTGCCGAAAGAATTCGGTCCGGAATTGAAAGGCTCACTTTTGCAACCGATCATACGCAGGCCAACATTACCATCAGCATCGGCGCAACCGAATACTATCAGAATGAAGATCTTTCTGAATTTGTCCAGAGAGCCGACCGGGCGATGTATCTTTCGAAAAAAAACGGGCGGAATCGGGTAACCACCGTTCACGGCGCAGAAGAGATCAAGCAGAGCGTCCTCCCATTCACCAAAAAGACTACGTAAGCCGCACTCCATGTTCAGGTATTCAGTACTGCGAAACCCCACGCCGGACCAGATCGACCAGATAACGGCACTTTACCGAAGCGAATCCTGGTGGTCGAAGGAGGCGGATGACCCCGAGCAGGTGAAAGGGATCGTCGCCGGAAGCCATTTTTTCATGATCGTTCAGAAAGGAGATGAAATCATCGGCATGGGGCGGGCGTTGAGCGACCGGCGAAGCGATTCCTATATTCAGGACATGACGGTCAAGAAGGAATACCGGCGGCAGGGCATCGGATCGACCATCGTTACCAAGCTTGTCGATCTACTCCGTCAGGACGGAATCGAGTGGGTGGGGCTGATTGCGGAGCGGGGCTCGCAGGAATTCTATGCGAGGCTGGGCTTTCAGATCATGCCGAATGCCGCCCCGATGCTGAGGCGCTTCGAATGAACTTAACGCCGCTTGCCCCTCAGGATTACTTTCGATTGAAGCCTTACTTCGAGCGCCAGGAGCATAGACTCTGTTCCTACTCCCTCGTCTCGATCCTGACCTGGATCAACCAGGAGTACCGGCCGTACGGCGCCTTCCTGGATGACACCCTGATTGTCTGCGGTGAGTTCAACTCCAGAAAACAAGACCGGCATATGCTGCTTCCGATCTCCCCTACAAGAAAGTATACACCGGAAATGCTGGCCGACCTTGCCGAAAAGTTCGGTTTCACCTCTTACTGGTATGTCCCGGAAGACTATATCAGGCAGTACGGACGTGAGCGGGTGGATTCGCTCTTCAAGCTGCAGGAACAGAAAGGGTTCCACGATTACATCTATCTGACGGAGGATCTATCCGGCCTGGGAGGAAACCGGTATTCCAAAAAACGGAATCTTATCCACCAGTTCAAGAATAAATATCTGGAAAGCGGAAAGGTGGCCGCCGAACCGATTACGTCCGCTGACGCCTCCGAATGCATCGATTTTATTGAGAGGTGGTGTGACGAGCGCGGCTGCGACATGGTAATCGATGAAAGCCTGGCCTGCGAAAAACAGGCTGTGCTGAACACCATCGCCAATCTGGACATTCTGGAGGTTTCCGGCATTCTGGTAAGAATCGACCGGGAAATCTGTGCGTTTGCCATGTCTTCCCGGCTGACCGGCGAAATGGGGACGATGCATTTTGAAAAAGCGCTGGTAAAAATCAAGGGGCTCTATCAGTATATCGATAATTTTTGCGCAAAGACGCTCTTCGGCGGCTACACCTACATCAACAAAGAAAGCGACATGAACATCCCCGGTCTGGCTCGTGCCAAAAAATCGTATTATCCCGTTGAAATCGTGAAATCGTTCCGGATGGATCTCCGGTAGGGGCTAAGCTGCCCCTACCGGAAATCCGAAGCACGAAATTCGAAATACGAATGTGTTCAATCGTTTATCACCACCCTTAGCAGCAGGTCCCCGCGGCCCCCGTCCGGCATCTTTCTGCCCATTCCCTGCAGCCGCAGCAGGCTGCCCTCTTTTATGCCGGGCGGAACGGCCACCTTCAGCATCCGGTTCTGGAAACCGTTCGGCACGCCGACAACCTTCCGGGTGCCCGTCAGGGCTTCATACCAGCTGATGCGAAGCGTGCCGTAAATATTTTGATCGGCCTCCACCGTTTCGGGGCGAACCATCTGGAAGCGATGGGTATGCTTCTTTTCCGTAAAACCTCCCGCACCCTGTCCGGACGGTATGCGGCTGAGAAGCTTCAGAAAGACGATTCCCAGAACGAAGCCTCCGATATGTGCCCACCAGGCGATTCCGCTGGCATCGCCCCGAGTTCCTGCAGCGCTGACAAACTGGATCACAAACCAGAGCCCCAGGAAAAAAAAGGCGGGAATCTCGATGAAATAAGGGATGAAAAAGATGGGGATCAGCGTGAGAATTTTTGAGCGGGGGTGGAGAATGAAATAGGCTCCCATCACCCCGGCGATGGCCCCGCTGGCGCCGATGGCCGGCACATTCGAGTAAAAATTGAAAAGAAGATGCGTCATGCCGCTTGCAATGCCGCATGCGAAATAGAAGAAGAGATAACGAAGCGGACCCATCTCATCTTCTACATTGTCCCCGAAGATGTGCAGCGACCACATGTTGCCGAGCAGGTGCCAAAAGCCGCCATGAAGAAACATGAAAGAGACGAAGGAGAAAAGCTGCCCTCCCGCCGTGAAATAGGAGGCGATATCCGGCACCGAATAGCGGGCCGGAACCAGCCCGTAAATGTAGATAAAACGTTCCAGCTCGGGACCCTGTGCCAGTTGCACCAGATATATCAAAACGTTTAAAGCGATGACTGCAGAATTTACGATCGGATAGTTTCTTGTCTGTGTGGTATCTCGAATCGGTATCATCTGGTCTTACATTCTACATTCCGCTTTCCCGATCTTCATGCTCATATCCACGCTTCGTGCCGAATGCGTCAGCGAGCCGGAGGAGATGATATCCACACCCAAATCCGCCAGCGGGAGCAGGTCTGATTTGGAGATGCCGCCAGAGACTTCGACCATTGCTTTCCCGGCAGTGATTTCCATGGCTTTCCGGATCTGTTCGAAATTCATGTTGTCCAGCATGATCACATCCGCACCCGCAGACAGCGCTTCTTCTAATTCGGCGAGATCGGATACCTCGATTTCGACTTTTACCAGGTGGGAGGTCTTCCGGCGGATGACCTCGACCGCTTTTCGAATGCCGCCGCAGGCAGCGATATGGTTGTCCTTGATGAGCACCCCATCGAAGAGTCCCATCCGATGATTGTATGCGCCGCCTACGCGAACCGCATATTTTTCGAGCACCCGGCAGCCGGGCGTCGTTTTGCGGGTATCCACCAGCCGTACGGCTTTGCCCCGAAGCAGATCCGAGAAAGAGCGCACATGGGTGGCGATGCCGGAAAGACGTTGCAAAAAATTCAAAGCCGTACGCTCACCCGTAAGCAGTGCATGCAGCCTTCCTTCGACTCGAAGGAAACAATGCCCTTTGTCGACCCAATCCCCGTCTTTTTTATTCGAACGGAAGACGATATCCGGATCGAGACGTCTGAATACCTTTTTGGCGATATGTGCTCCCGCCAGGACCAGCGGTTCCTTTGCGGTAATTCCGGCCTCGGCCTTCTGATGAGGCTCCACCAGCGCGTCGGTTGTAATATCCCCGGGTCCGATGTCTTCCTGCAGCGCCAGATCGATCAGATGGTCAACGGTATCCATAGCGAAAGAATTTCCAATGTAAAATGCTCAAGACGATGATATTACAATGGGTATAGTGGAATGTTGGAATAATGGAATATTGGGACAAAAGCGGAACGAATCTCGTTAATCCGAAAGAGCACACTCCTGAACACTGAACACTGAACGCTGAACACTCAAAGCGCTAAACCCATAATTCCATCATTCCATTCTTCCAGCATTCCAATCGGGCCAAAGCCCCTATTTTCCGCCAAGGCTCTTGATTCGTTCGAGATTTACCTGCAACTTGTCGTATTTTTCGGTCAACGTTGCGTGTTTGTCTTTGACTTTGCTGACGACATCGTCGGGCGCCTTGTTCAAGAAGGCTTCGTTTCTCAGTTTTTTGGAGACGCTTTCGAGTTCCTGCGCAATTTTCCCGATTTCTTTTTCGAGGCGCTCGCTTTCCCTGTTGAAATCGATCACCCCTTCGAGGGGGATATAGATGACGGCACCGTCTACGACCGCGGTGGCCGCCGCCCTGGGGCGCTGTGCGGTCTCATGAATCGAAAATGAACGGAGGCGCGCCAGGTGGATGATGAAATCCTTTAGCGATGTCATCTTTTCTCTCAAGGCACTTTCGTTTACACTGACCATCGAATCCAGAAAGGACGACGGAGGCAGGTTCATTTCCCCTCGTATGTTTCGGATTCCTGTGACGATGGCAATCACTAGGTTCATGGAACTTTCCGCATCGCGATCCTCAAAACGAAGGCTTTCATCCGCCGGAAAGGAGGCGCGCATGACGGAACCCTCCGTTCCGGGGAGCCGGTGCCAGATCTCCTCTGTGACAAAGGGGGTGAAGGGATGCAGGAGCACAAGCGTATCCCTCAGGACTCGCCACAGCACCTGAAGAGTCAACGGCCGATCCTGCGCCCTTTCTTCGTCATAGAGCACGGGCTTGATCGCCTCAAGGTACCAGTCACAAAATTCATGCCATACAAAATGGTAAAGCGCCCCGGCGGCCTCGTTGAACCGGTATCCGGACAGGGCGTCTGCAACCGATCGTGTCACAGCCTGGAGCCTCGATAAAATCCAGCGATCGGCAAGAGAAAGTGCCGAAGGCCGGGAAGCGTCGTTTTCAAAGGCCGCGCGCGTGTGTTCGGGAGTCAGATGCATCAGCGCAAATCGGGCGGCGTTCCAAAGCTTATTGATGAAATGACGGTATCCTTCCACCCGTTTTTCCGACATTTTGATGTCTCTGCCCTGGGCCGCAAAGGCGGCGAGCGTCATCCGAAAGGCATCGGTTCCGTATTGATCGATCACCGTCAGCGGATCGATGACGTTGCCTAAAGATTTACTCATCTTCTTTCCGTCTTCATCCCGCACCAGCGCGTGCACGTACACGTCATGAAAGGGGACCTCCTTCATGAAATGGAGGCCCATCATCATCATTCGGGCCACCCAGAAAAAAAGGATGTCGAAGCCGGTGACCAACACGGATGTGGGATAGAAGGAAGCCAACAGCGGTGTCTTCTCCGGCCACCCCATCGTCGAAAACGGCCACAACGCCGAGCTGAACCAGGTGTCCAGGACATCGGTCTCCCTGACAGGATGCTCGGTTCCGCACCCGGGACAGCAGCGGGGGTCTTCCATGGCAACGATCACTTCCCCGCACGCCCGGCAGGTCCAGGCTGGAATCTGGTGCCCCCACCAGATCTGTCGGGAGATGCACCAATCACGGATGTTTCGCATCCATTCGAAATATGTGTTCTCCCAAGTGGATGGGATGATTTTGGTTTTTCCATCCTCGACGGCCCGGATCGCCTTTTCTGCAAGCGGTTTGGTCCGGACAAACCACTGCAATGAAAGATTCGGCTCGATGATGGTTTTGCACCGATAGCAATGGCCCACCCCATGGAGGTAAGGATCGACTCTTACGAGGAGCCCTTCCGCTTTCAACGCTTCGACGACCGCCTTTCTGCAGGAAAAACGATCCATTCCTTCGAATTTTCCCGCCTCGGCTGTCATCCTTCCGTCTTCGCCGATCACTTTGATTCGATCCAGGCGATGGCGGTTTCCGATTTCAAAGTCATTGGGATCGTGTGCCGGGGTGATCTTCAGTGCACCGGTTCCAAAGGCCATATCCACATAAGGATCCCGGATCACGGGTATTTCCCGCTGCACCAGCGGAAGGATCACTCGGTCGGACCCCAGTTCCCGATAGCGCTCGTCATCGGGATGCACAGCAACGGCGGTATCTCCCAGCATGGTCTCGGGCCTTGTGGTGGCGATGACGATTCCACCGCTTCCGTTCGCGTACGGATACCGTATCGCGTAGAGATTCCCCTGGAGTTCTTCATGTTCCACTTCGAGGTCGGCCAGAGCGGTGCGGCAGCGCGGGCACCAGTTGATGATATAGTTACCCCTGTAAATGAGGCCTTGATGATAGAGATCGACGAACACTTTCCGGACAGCCCGGGATAGCCCCTCGTCCATGGTGAACCGCTCGCGCTCCCAATCGCAGGAAGCACCGAGGCGCTTCAGTTGGTTGATGATGGCCCCGCCGTATTCCCGCCGCCATCGCCAGACCGCTTCGACAAACTTCTCCCTGCCGAGTTGATCACGATTGAGCCCCTCTTCCGCAAGTTTTCTCTCCACCACGTTTTGGGTCGCGATTCCTGCATGATCCGTTCCCGGCATCCAGAGAACGTTATCGCCGCGCAGTCTATGGTACCGGCACAAGACATCCTGGAGCGTGATATTGAGCGCATGGCCCATGTGCAGGACCCCGGTTACGTTGGGGGGTGGAATCACGATGGCGTATGTGCTGCCGCCGGAGCCCTCCTCTGCCGAAAAGAGCCGCTCCTTTTCCCAATATTCGTACCAGCGTTTTTCGACCTCTCCGGGTTCATAACCTTTTTCGATTGAAACAGAGCTCATTTTCTCAAGACCTCTTCGGGAAAAGTTCCCGGCGATTCTCGGCAAAACACATGGAAGCACCTTGCCGTGCGGATAGTCGGGAGGAGACGCCGTACCGCCGTTTCGACCCGTTTAAAAATCAAAAGGGGATTAAAAGAATAATCCCCCGCTGCCAATCCTCTGGGTAAACGATAAGTTTACCTCAATATGGAAGGTTTAGAGATTATCAGAATCCGGCAACTCCTCTATCAGAAGCTTCCGAATCCTTTCCAATTCCTTGGACACTTCCTTTTCGATGACTTTCATCAGGAGATGATCGATTTTTTTCGATAGCATCTTCCTGACTACACGCTCGATGGCCTCTTCGACCTGGTTAGGAGTGACGGAAGAAGAAGGAGAAGACTCCTCCAAATCCATACCGAGAGACTCGGCAAAGCCGTCGTCCCCCTCATGCCCATCTTCGATTTCCGCTACGAGCATATCGTCCAGTGGCATGCTTTCCTCCTGAACGATATCCGTCAGATCGATGATGACTTCCGATTCGTCTTCTGCCGGGTCGCTGTTTGCTTCGGAGTTTTTTCCGATGATATCTATCAGCTCAAAAATCGGCTGGTCCGATCCGGGTCCTTCTGGTTTGGGTTCTTTCGGGTCAGCATCGGAGGATGCGATTGTTTCTTCCTCTTCCAAAGCATTCTGCCCCGGTTTCCGCGGCTCAAATGATTCTTCCATGGCAATCCCATTTCCATTTTGCAGGCAATCGGTGTTTCAGACGATCCGTTTCAGACGATCAGGGACAATTTTGAAAAAATTATCACAGCAGCCGGGAAGGTGTCAAGATATTTGCCTTTCTAAGCTTTTTCGCTTTACAAGCCGGCCGGGTGAGTTGTAGTAAAAAACATGCGACGCTTCCATATCCCTGCAGCGGCGGACGGCGCCCATATTACCCTTTCCGGATCCGACGCAAAACATATCCGAACCGTATTGAGAATGAAAACGGGAGATTGTATCTTTCTGTTTGACGATGAGGGGCTCGAATACCGTGGAGAAATCACTCGCATCGCTCCGAAAGGGATCGGCGTTCGGCTGCTTCAAAAATACGCCTCCGGGTCTGAATCGGCCACGCAGATCACATTGGCCCAGGCGGTGCTGAAAGACCGGAAACTGGATGAAATCATCCGCCAGGCCACCGAGCTTGGTGTTGCAGCCATCGTCCCCTTTCTCTCGCATCGGTCGGTTTCCCGCCCCGACACCGATCGTCTCGTGCATCGCAAACGCCGCTGGGAAAAAATCGCCGCCGAATCGCTGAAGCAGTGCGGCAGAAGCCGTGCCCCCGAAATTCGCCCCGCCGAATCGTTCAGCGATATGCTGGAAAACATCCGTGAATGCCCGATCCGGATCGCATTCTGGGAAAACGAATCCGCACCCCTTTCGAAGCCGCGCATCGGGATTCAAGAAGGAGGTCCGCGCAGGATCGCGGTGCTCGTGGGACCCGAAGGCGGCTTTGCCGAAAGTGAGATCCGGGAGGCCGAATCGGCAGGGTTTGTCAACTGCTCCCTCGGACCGAGAATTCTGAAAGCAGACACCGCCGCGGTCGCGGCCTGCGCGCTGGTCCAGTTTCTGTTCGGAGACATGGGGTAAAATTGTTCTTGACAACATCCGGGGTTTTGATTAGAAATTTTTCAGCAAAGTACGCCGAGGTAGCTCAGTCGGTAGAGCAGGGGACTGAAAATCCCCGTGTCGGCAGTTCGATTCTG
>QZKK01000080.1 GCA_003599475.1 Desulfobacteraceae bacterium | reverse complement strand
GTTGAACGAATTTCTGGTGCTCACCCGTCATGCGCTGCGAAACGCCCTGGTTCCGGCGGTCACCATCATCGGGCTGACCTACGGGGGGCTTCTGGAGGGATCGGTTCTGACCGAGACCATTTTCTCATGGCCGGGCCTCGGCCGCTACCTCGCCCAGGCATTTCTCACGCTCGATCTGAACGCCGTCGTAGGGGGAACGATGCTGGTTGCGCTGACCTTCTCGGTCGTCAATCTGGCAGTCGACATCATCTATGCTTTTTTAAACCCCAGAATCACGTATTCGCAATCATGATCCGCTCCACCGAAACGCACCCCCTGGACCGAGCGACCGTCCGCAACCGGAGGATGGAGGCGAAACTGCGCTATGTCAGGGAAAGCTTCGTCCTCTGGCGCAGAAATCATCTGATGGTGGTTGGAACCTTCATCATCCTGTTTCTGATCCTGGTGGCCGTAATCGCTCCTCTGCTCGCCACCCATGATCCTTACGACCAGATTCTTCCGGACCGGCTCTTGCCGCCCTCCCGCGATCATTTCTTCGGCACCGACAGCCTGGGGAGAGACATTTACTCCCGTGTGATCTACGGTGCACGGGTCACTCTCCTCATCGCGTTTCTGGTCGCCTTTATCAGCACGCCGATCGGTCTTGTGATCGGGGTGGTTTCCGGTTATATCGGAGGCGCCGTCGATGAGATCCTCATGCGCCTTTCGGATGTGTTCCTCGCGTTTCCCAAGCTGATCCTGGCCATCGCCTTTGCCGCCGCCCTGGGCCCGGGGGTGGAGAATGCGATCGTCGCCATCGCCGTCGCCAACTGGCCGAGCTACGCCAGGCTGGCGCGCGCCGAAACCCTCGGCATCAAGAACAACGATTACATCGAGGTGATCCGCACCATGGGAGCCGGCAGGATGCGGATCATGGCCGGCCACATCACGCCGATGTGCCTGTCTTCCATCATCGTCCGGATGAGCCTCGATATGGGAACGATCATCCTGACGGCCGCCGGCCTCGGGTTCCTGGGTCTCGGGGCCCAGCCGCCCACGCCCGAGTGGGGGCTGATGGTCAGCGACGGCCGCCAGTTCCTGGTCGATCAGTGGTGGGTTTCGACGCTTCCCGGTATCGCCATTCTCATCGTCGTGATGGGTTTCAACCTGATGGGAGACGGAATCCGGGACATCCTCGATCCGCACCAGAGGCAGAGGTGAAGAAGCAGAGGACAGACGACAGAAGACAGAAGACGGAAAGCCGAAAGGTCAGAAGATCAGAAGGAAAGAAGGAGAGAGGGAAAGAAGGAAAGAGGGAGAGAGGGAAGCCAGCCTTAAGAGCGAGAAGTTGAGAAATTGAGAAGATGAGGGGGTTCGTTTCTCTGCGGCTCCGCCCCTCCGCGTGAGAAAGTTTTCGGAAGTGTCCATGAACAATTTCTTATTGGAAGTCGAAAATCTCAAGGTGCGCTTCTATACGCTCCGGGGGGTGGTCCACGCACTGGAACGGGTGTCCTTTCATCTGAACCGGCAGGAGACCCTGGGGCTGGCGGGGGAGACGGGCTGCGGAAAATCGGTAACCGCCCGGGCCATTTTGAGGCTCATCGACCCTCCCGGCAGGATCATCGACGGCAGCATCCGGTTCGAGGGGAAAAACCTCCTTGCGCTGGACGAAGCGGGGATGCGCAAAATCCGCGGCAGCAAGATCTCCATGATCATGCAGGAGCCCCGGGTTTCGCTCAATCCGGTGATCCGCGTCGAAAAGCAGATCGCCGAAACGCTTCTCATCCATAACAAGTCGCTCAACCGACGTTCCGCACGCAGCCGTGCAGTCGAGATGCTTGCCCAGGTGGGAATACCGGACCCGGCGAAAATGGCCCGCAGATACCCGCATGAGCTGAGCGGAGGCATGTCCCAGAGGGTCATGATCGCCATGATGCTGGTGACCCGCCCGAAGCTGCTGATTGCAGACGAACCGACTTCCGCCCTGGATGTCACCATCCAGGCCCAGATTCTCGAACTGATGAAGTCGCTCGTGCGGGAGATCGAAACTTCCGTCCTGATGATCACCCACGACCTGGGGGTGATGGCCGAAATCTGCAACCGGATCGCGGTCATGTACGCCGGAAATATCGTTGAGACCGGATCTGTCCGGGATGTGCTGAAAAATCCCGGACACCCATACACCCAAAACCTTTTGAAGACGGTGCCGGACAACGCCAACCCGGATCAGCCGCTTTTTTCGATCAAAGGGAATGTGCCGAGCCTGCTGATTCCTCAGACCCATTGCGTGTTTGCACCCCGATGTCAACATGCGTTCGACCGCTGCCGGAAAGAGGTCCCGCCGATCTATATCGTGAGCGGGTCTGGTACCGGGCCTGTAAACGGATCTGCAGGCGGTGAGCATCAGGCGGCCTGTTTTCTGCTGGACGGAGATTAGAGGGCTGATGAACGAAAACCATGCCGGTGCAGACAACGTTCTGTTGAAAAGCGAAAACCTGCACGTCCATTTCCCCATCCGGGAAGGGTTTTTCTTCCGGCAGAAAAGCACGGTAAAGGCGCTGAACGGGGTTTCCCTTTCGCTCAACCGCGGGGAGGTATTCGGGCTGGTAGGCGAATCCGGCTGCGGAAAAACGACGCTCGGGCGCGCCATCGTGGGGCTTTCCCCGGTTACTGCAGGCAATATCTTTTTCAACGGCAGACCGATCACCCGGCTGACGGAAAAGCAGGCACGCCGGAGAGCCCGGCACATCCAGTTGATCTTTCAGGATCCCCACGCATCCCTGCATCCGAGAAAGACCGTATGCAATCTTGTGGGAATCGGCCTGAAGCTGCACGGGCTGGCGAAAGGCTATGCCGTAGACGAGCAGGTATTGGCCATTCTGCAGCGGGTCGGCTTCAATGCGGAACACCTCTACCGGTATGCGCACGAGTTTTCGGGCGGTCAACGCCAGCGCATCGCCTTGGCCCGGGCGCTTATCCTCCACCCGGAGCTCCTGATTCTGGACGAACCGACCTCGGCACTGGATGTCTCCGTGCAGGCCCAGATCCTCAACCTCTTGAAGGAGCTGCAGCGGGATTTCCATCTGACCTATCTTTTCATCTCTCACGACCTGGGGGTGGTCCGGTACATGAGCAATCGGATCGGCGTGATGTATCTGGGGCACATCGTAGAACTGGGGGCGACCGCCGAGGTATTCCTCTATCCGGAGCACCCGTACACACGGGTGCTTCTTTCATCGCTTCCTTCACTCGATCCGGATACGCCGCCTCAAAGGATCGTGCTTGAAGGCGACCCGCCCACCCCCATCGATCCGCCGCCCGGCTGCCCCTTCGCCCAGAGATGTCCCGAAGTGCAGGATCGATGCCGGATCGAATTCCCGGAACTCGAGCAGAGAGGCGCCGACCCCGCGCACCTTTCGGCCTGCCATTTTCCGCACCTGAGAACCGAGTACCGATGATCCAGATCATCGATGCCATCATCGATAAAAAGGCCAGACGGAAAGCCGTCGAACGGTGCCGCGAAAAGGGGATCCTCCTTCCGACGTTCAGCCAGATGAGGGATCCGCACCTCATCCCCGAGAGCATCCGATCGAAACTGGCCGGAATCGGCCTCTGGGACATGCATCCGCTCAATCTTTTCCGCATCACCTGGAAAAACGAGCCGGTGAATTCCGGCGGCCGGTTCGGATCGGTCAATCACCTGGAGCTTCCCAGAAGCCTGACCGGGGTGGATGCCCGCATCGTGCTGCTGATCGGAAAATGGTTTCCCACCGGAGCCCACAAGGTCGGGGCCGCTTACGGATGTCTCGCCCCCGCAGTGATTACCGGCCGTTTCGACCCTACCCGCCACAAGGCGGTCTGGCCGTCTACGGGAAACTACTGCCGCGGGGGAGCGTTCGACTCCTATCTGATGGGCTGTACGGCCGTTGCCGTTCTTCCGGAGCAAATGAGCCGCGAGCGCTTCTTGTGGCTGGAGGAAATCGGGGCCGAGATCATCGCCACCCCCGGGTGCGAGTCCAACGTCAAGGAAATCTACGACGCCTGCTTCGAAATCCGCAAAAACAGAAGCGACTGCATCATCTTCAACCAGTTCGAAGAATTCGGAAACCCCTGCTGGCACTACAGCGTCACCGGCCCGGCCGTTCTGGAGGCATTCGAATCGCTTCGAAACGAATCGAGCGGGCTTGCGGCCTTCGTATCGGCCACCGGATCCGCCGGAACGATTGCAGCCGGCGACTACCTGCGAACCGTCTCCCCGCAGATCCGGGTGGTGGCTTCCGAGGCGCTCCAGTGCCCGACCCTTCTGAGGAACGGATTCGGCGCCCATCGCATCGAGGGAATCGGAGACAAGCACATCCCCTGGGTCCACAACGTCCGAAACACCGATGCCGTTGCGGCCATAGACGATAACGACTGCATGCGCATCTTCCGGCTCTTCAACGAGCCGGCCGGCAGAAGCGTGCTGGCGGGAGAAGGCATCCCTCAAAAAACCGTAGACCGTCTGGATCTCATCGGTATATCCGGCATCGCCAACGTGATCGCGGCCATTAAAACAGCCAAGTACTTTGAACTGAGGGAAGAAGACATCGTTTTCACCATCGCGACGGACTCCGCCGGAATGTATCGGTCAAGGCTTGCCGAGCTTTCCGAACGATACAGCCCCTACACGTCTCTCCAGGGAGGAAAAGATTTCGAAAGATGTCTGATGGGCGCAACCACCGATTGCTTTCGGGAGCTTACCTACTACGATCGCAAGGCGCTCCACAATCTCAAATACTTTACCTGGGTGGAGCAGCAGGGGAAAGCCGTCGAGGATCTGAACCAGCTCTGGGAAGACCGGACTTTGTGGAGACGAATCTTCGATCAAACCGGGGCCTGGGATGAGATGATCGAGGCGTTCAACGAGGAAACGGGGCTTTTGCGGAAACGCGACAGGTAAAGGATGAAGAACTCGTAAAAGTCCCAAACCACGTCACTCCGGTGAAAACCGGAGTCCAGAACTTATTGAAAACACCGGGTTCCAGCTTTCGCCGGAATGACGATGGAAGCGAATTCTCGCCTTTTTGCGAGAACGACAAGGATGCGGATTATGATATTCCTTTTCATTCTTCTCCTTGCCGCCTGGCCCACGATCCAGCCTGCGGCGGCAGCCTCGGAATACAAGAGATCCGGCAGCATCCGGGAAATCCTGCCGCCGGTCTACAAGAAATCGGGTGCCATCCGGGAAATCCTGCCGGCGGAATCGGATGCGGACAAGAATCAATCATCCGTCGCTGTCCATGCGGAGCCGGATCCCAGAGAGATAAAAACCCCTGCCGCCGTCGATCCGGACCCGGGTCCGGGCAAGACGAAATACTCTGCAGTCGTCGATGAGAAACCGCCTCCTGAACAGACGCCGTCTCCTGCGGCCGACGGTCGCGATTTGAAGCTGGCGTTGAAGACCCTTACGGGAAACATTCGAAAAGAACCGGGCACCGAAGGGAAAGTGGTCGAAACCCTGTACAGGGGCGATACCGTTTCCCTGATCGATCGGCAGGGGGAGTGGCTGGCGGTAAGACTTCAGGACGGAAAAACCGGCTGGGCTCACAGGAGCCTGTTTTCGGCCGCCGCTCCGGATACGGTTCAAACGGGTGGCGCGGATATGCAGTTGAGCAAGATCCGGATCGCGGTTTATTCGGAAAACGAGGAAAGATTGCTGATCAGCCTGAGCGGCTTTTCTACACCCGATGTCTTTACCATCCCCGGAAACCGTCCTGCGGTTGTCTGCGATTTCCCTGAAACCCGCTGCGGAGAGGGGGTTTCTTTTCCGGAAGCACGGCCGAAAGGACTCATCCGGCACGTTACCGTGCGCCCCAAGGGCACCGGCACGAGAGTGGTCGTATCCCTTTCAAATACTCACGATTATGACATCGAACAGATCTTTTTTTCCGCAGAAAACGTCTACGCCTTGATCTTCAAGAAGGATTAGACCGCCTTCAATCCGATCGGGACCACTCCCAGTATCGGAAAAGCTCCAGTTCGCAAATTCAAGTGAAACCACGAAACACTCGAAATACACGAAAATCGAGCGCGCTTCTTCTCCTGCGGATGATTTGGGCCGCCGAAAAGGGGGATCGATCCGTATCCCGAAAAGGCAGGCTCCCGGGAAAAGCCGCTTTTTCATCCGGATCCCCTCTTCGGGCAAGCTCGGCGGTCCGGTAGATCCGCTTCCAATTGAACGGCGCGCGGCTCAGCCGGTTCGGTTTACCGGCAACCGGCAGCTCCGAGAACCGCTCAAGGATCTTCCCGGGGATCGTGCTTGGAAGATCCGCTGCGCGGCTGCTGCAGACATAGCAGAGGAGCTCGGCGTTTTCCTCTTCGTATCGTGGAAATTCGGTCCGATCGAAACCGAATACCCTCGATTGCGTCTTTTTCCGTGTACATCCCGAAGGTTCCGAACGCTGATTTCGTTTTATTCCCGCTCCGTGCCGTTCAAGCGGATTTCGACGGCTCATCCGGGATCGTCGATGTAGGTCCAATCGGCATCCCCTTCCGTAAAGTCCCTTCGCTCCCTCTCGGTGGTCGGCCGGACACACATTTCGCAATAATCGTCCCCGTCGGGCAGCGCCCTTGTATGGACCAGCTTATAGCCCGGGTTGAAGGCCATGGACTTTGCCGGGTCCACGTAGCAGTAAAGCCTTCCGAGACCTTCCTCGCCGTATTCCTTCCATACCTTTGCCATGACGCAGCCATCGATCCGTTTTCGTTTTTCTCCCGCCGTCTCCACCTCTGCGGCCCCTTCGTTCATGCCGAACCGGGGAAGGTCCCGGCTGTTTCCCTTTCCGTAGTTTTCAGGCTCGGGGGAAAGCCCCTGCTTGATCACCGCCCGGCGGACCTCGTGCCCCGCAAGCCTCCCGTATGCCTTGATGGCCTTCAACACCAGGCGCTTTCCCTCCTCTTCCCCCAGATCATCGACCAGGGTCCTGGCAAAGGCCAGGTGAAGCAGCGCAAGCCTCCGGCACACGATCTCCACCTCATGGGCCGCCTCCTGAACGGTAATTTTTTCTTCGGTTCTTTCCATCGTCAAATCCTTCCCGGATGCATGCTACTTTCTGCAGAGATCGGTTTAAGCGATCGATTCTGTTTCGGTTTCCGCTGCCCATTCCAAGGCCTTGGGCTCATCGTTCTTTCCCGCTCGCAAGGAATTCGATCGTGTAAGCTTCTATCCCCCCGGGATGATTCTTAACCCATGCGGATAACCGCTTTGCCATAAGAGCGAAATCGGATCCGGGGATGGAATGCGAAACGATGAGGAGTCCATGATGAGGCTTCAAATCCTGAAAAAATCGAACGGTCAGGACGATAAAATCGTTTCTGTTGCGAGTAACCATTACGCGTCCATCGCCGACCGCCTCCAGGAGCTGTTCCTCATCCGATGCCCCCGTCTTTTCCGCTTCATGGGCGCTGACCGCGTCGATTCCCATCTCCCGGAGAAGCCTGGCGATTCTGGGGCTGATATCTTCATCCAGGTAAAGCTTCAACGTCCCATTCCTTGTTTTGCAAGAAACGGAAATTTTTTGGCGATTTCATCTATGGTGATCTTTTCATTTTTAGCGATCAGGTCGTCGATTTCTTTCGTATACAGCGCATAGTAGGATAGAGCGGATCGAATCTGCTGTTCGCTGAGCCAGTGATATGCGTTCTTCAGATTTTCATAATCTTCTTTCAACCCCTTGAAGGCGGCAATCAATTCCCACACATCGATCCCGGAGCCGGCGATTCTTGCCCTTCTGCCGGTGGGGCCGTCTGCAAAGGAAATTCCAGGACACTTCCTCGATTTTATGGCTTCCAGAAGAAGATCACGGGTCAGCCCGGAAAAATCCTTCCCTGCGCTCTCAGCGAGGCTTTCGATCTCTTTTACGGCCTCTTTCGGTAATCTCAAGCATTTCTGTATGGTGGACATCGGCGAATTCCTCATCGTGGTTCGTATTTCGCCATATTACGGTGTAATGCAATGGATGTCAATTGGATGACCGCTCAGGATAGGGCCCTCACCGCGGATGTAGTCGATCAAGCGGGGCATGAATACATCGGAAAAAGGGTAGCGTTACATTCGGGCATGCAAATTGCTTGATTTCCATCCTTGTGAAACGCAACTCGCGATGGATGAGGAGGTCGGGTGTTTGAACGAAACCTGCAGATGCAGTCAGGGCTCATGAAGCGCGTTAACGCCGAAGCCCTGCCGGAATCGGGGAAGGGTCTGGTGCAGCCGATACTGAACGCAATTTCGGACCCGCTGTTTGCGGTAAATCCGGATTTGTCGATCAAATTTCTGAACGATGCCGTGCTTGACCTCTACAAGCCGGAAAACCGCGATCTGATCGGAAAACCCTGTCATCTCGGATTCATGAATCGGCCGGCGCCCTGCAGCGACTGCCTGGCTCTGCAGGCGGTGCGTATCGGGAAGCGCTTCTCCTTTGAGAGGAAGGCGTCTTCGGATGTCGAAAAGATTCATCAGATCATCATCTACCCCGTCGGGTCGGTATGCGAGGAGGATTATTTCGCGCTCATCCACGTCCGGGACGTCACCGATGAGAAGAAACTCCAGCAGGAGCTCATCCAGGCCGACAAGATGATATCCTTGGGCATTTTGGCCGCGGGGATGGCCCATGAGATCAATAATCCGAATAATTTCATAACGCTCAACACACCGCTCTTAAAGGATGCCTGGAGAAGCATCGAACCGATTCTGGAAAAATATTTTCATGAAAACGGCAACTACGACCTGGGCGGGCTTCCCTATTCCGAAATGTGCGTAGAAATTCCGAAGCTCTTTTCCGGAATCGAAGAAGGCTCTCGCCGGATCCAGCAGATCGTCGACGGTCTGAAGGATTTCTCCCGCCAGGAGAAGGCGGAGATGAACGAATCGGTGGATGTCAACGAGGTCATCCGAAAAACGATCTCGCTGGCAAATAACATGATCCGCAAGTCGACCGACCGCTTCGAGGTCGAATATGAAAACAATTTACCGGCACTGAAGGGAAACAGCCGAAAGCTCAGCCAGGTGGTCCTCAACCTGCTGCAAAACGCCTGTCAGGCACTGCCCAGTCCGGAGAAGGGCATTTTCCTCCGCTCGTGTTACAATTCTCCGTCTGAAAGCATCGTCATCGAAGTGCGCGATGAAGGAAGCGGCATTGCAAACGAAGTGCTGCCCCGCATCATGGATCCGTTTTTCACCACAAGACGCAATTTGGGGGGAACCGGGCTCGGGCTTTCAGTCTCCACAACCATCGTAAAGGAGCATGGAGGAAAAATTGATGTAGAGAGCAAAAGAGGCGAGGGGTCCGTCTTCACCGTCTCTTTTCCGTTGAAGAGAGAACGGAATCCATTCAGGATTCTTGTGGCCGAAGACGATCGGATGACTGTGAAGCTGATCAAAGAGACACTCCGGAATTCAAATTGCCTGTTCGAAGAAGCATCAAACGGCATCGAAGCCTGCGTGAAGCTGGGGAAGTATCGACCCGACCTTCTCATCCTGGATATCCAAATGCCGCACATGAACGGGCTTGAGGTTTGCCGGTTCATCAAGGAAAATGCTGAGTTTGCGGATATTCGAGTGATTATCGCCACCGCCCATTGGGATTCGGCGGAATTGGAAATCATCGCCGGACTGGGGTTCGATGCCATCCTGCTGAAGCCTTTCGAAATCGCCGACTTGCGCAGAATGGTGAAAAAAGTCAAAACCGGCTCGGTGCGTGAATCCGAAAGAAAGAACCCGCAATCGTTGCGTTCAGCTCCGGGGATTCAATAATGAAAGATGTGCGATCGCATGACCGGCAGATATTGCTTGTAGACGATGAAGTCCAGGCGCTCAAAAGCTTTGAGGTGACTCTGAGAACCTGCGGCATCAAAAACATCCTCTCCTGCCGGGACAGCCGCGAGGTGATCCCGCTGCTGACAAGACATGAGATCGAAGCCGTCCTTCTGGACCTCAATATGCCCCACCTCTCGGGCGAGGAACTCCTGGAGCGGATCGCGTGCGATTTCCCGGAAATCCCCGTCATCATCATCACCGCCAACGATACGGTGGACAGCGCCGTCGAATGCATGAAAGCCAAGGCATTCGATTACATGGTAAAACCCGTGGAGAAAAGCCGGCTTGTTTCCGGGGTTCGGCGCGCAATCGAAATCCGCCGGCTGGAGGATGAAAATTGCCGCCTCAAAGAGCGGCTCCTCACGGGGCGGCTGGCCCATCCCGAAGCTTTTTCCGAAATCGTCACGGGCAGCAAGATCATGGGCTCCCTGTTTCAGTATGTCGAATCGATTGCCTCAAGCCTTCTTCCGGTATTGATTACCGGAGAAACCGGGACCGGCAAGGAGCTGATGGCCCGGGCCATTCACAATCTAAGCGGTCGCAAAGGCGGTTTCGTAGCCGTGAACGTGGCCGGACTCGACGATAATGCATTCACAGACACCCTGTTCGGGCATGCAAAGGGGGCCTTTACCGGGGCCGACCGGGAAAGAAAGGGGCTGGTCGAGAATGCATCCGGCGGCAGCCTTCTCCTGGACGAGATCGGAGACCTCAATCTCAATTCCCAGATCAAACTGCTGAGACTGATCCAGGAACAGGAATACTTCCCGATCGGTTCCGATAACCAGAAGCGATCCGATGTCCGCATCATCGCCGCCACCAATTTGGCGCTGCAGCAGCAGGTAAAATCGGGTGCCTTCCGAAAAGACCTTTATTACCGCTTAAAGGGGCACCACATCGAGATTCCCCCTTTGCGGAAACGGATGGACGATCTGCCTTTACTTGTGGACCATTTCATCGCCGAGGCATCAAAATCTCTGGGTAAAAAGAAACCATCCTACCCCAAGGAGCTGCTGACCCTGCTCTCGAATCATCATTTTCCCGGAAACATGCGGGAGCTCCGGACCATGATATACGACGCGGTGGGCTGCCACAGCTCAAAAATTCTTTCTCTCGATCGATTCAAATCCCGCCTCCGACAGGAGCGCCCATTATACGAGAAAGCAGCCCCTGTTTCCGGCAGGCATGATGCCGATTTTATGGGATCCGAATCGCTGCCGACCCTGCGGGAAGCCTCCCGGCTTCTGATTACGGAAGCCATGAAACGGACCGAAAACAACCAGTCCATCGCTGCCGATCTTCTCGGAATCACCCGCCAGACTTTGAACCGGCATCTGAAAGAGATCGCACCGGAAAAGACGGACGGGAATTCGAACAATTTCTCCGGATAAGGACCCGTCAATTTTTCTTGACAACAAGACGGCAGCACAGTATCTGCATCCACAAAAATGAGGCGTTGTTCGGTTTTTTCGACCCTCATGGATCGGGATTCGGCAGCGCGTGAAAGAGAATGTCCATCTTGACCTCGACCGGCCTCATGCAGAAAATTTCTTCTAACCTCCCTTCAGGAGAAATGGAATTATCCCGCATGACCGATATGCCTGAAAAAGAAAGCCTGTTCGACTCTCTCCGGTTCTTCCTGCGGTTGCTTGGAAAAGATATCCTGACAGAAAAGGGAAAACTGATATCGGGATTTGCTTTCGCCCTGGCGGCGGCCGGATTTGCCGTCTTGGTTCCCTATGCGCTTCAGTTGATCGTCGATCGAGCCATCCCGCAGAAGAGTCTGTCCCTGCTGGCATCCTATACGATGGGACTGCTGGGTGCGCTCGCCTTGTGTTATGCCTCCTGGTGCTGTCAGGTATATTTCATGACAAGGGCGTCGGAGAACATCTTCCGCAGCTTCAAGTTGAGGCTGAGCGACGCGATTTTAAAAAAGCACCTTTCTTTTTTCTCCCGTTATCAATCGAGCGACCTTCTGACCCGGATGGTGGCCGATATCGAGCTTGTCTCCGATTTTTTTTACAAATACCTGCTCAAATCGCTGGTCGAATGCGTCTTTATCCTCGTCTTTTTCATTTATATTCTCATCGTCAACTGGCAGCTTTCGCTGATCGCCCTGCTGGGGATTCCGCTTATGGGAATCGTCATGGTCGCCTTGGACGGGCCGATTACGAAAACCTCCGCTTTGGCTAGAAAACGGTTGAGCGACCAGAACGAGAAGCTTTTGGACATGCTGCAGGGACACAAGGAGATCCGGTTCTTCCAGCAAAACGAGAAAATACTGGCTCAAGTCGAACCTTCTTTCCGGGATTATGCGGAAGCGAACGTCAAATTCACCCGGACCATGGGGGCTACGGAATATCTTCTGGAACTGGTCTGTATTCTGATCACCTTCCTGCCGATTCTCGTCGGCGGATACGTCATATGCCGGGGGGGAAGCGGCATCACCGTCGGACTGCTCGTCGCATTTCAAACGTATCTGCTGATGCTGGCCGACGGGGTGAATAAGGTATCCCTGGGACTTGCCGAATCGATCAAGGCCAATGTCCCCGTAAAAAGACTGCTCGAAATCCTTGATTATCCCGTCGAAGAAAAACCGCGTGCAATCGACTGGCAGGATATCCCGGACTCGACGGCGATCGAATTCAGGCAGGTTGCCTTCGGTTACCTGAAAGACCGGAAGGTATTGAAGGATTTCAATCTGCGGATCGATCCCAGGGAAAAAATCTGCATCATGGGTCAAAGCGGCTCCGGCAAGTCCACCATCGCCAATCTTCTGCTGCGATTTCTGTCTCCGGACGCCGGAGAAATTATCTTGGGAACCGTCAATATTCAAAATTATCCCCTGGCTTCGTATCTGAGCCTTTTTTCCTATGTCTGGCAGGATACCTACCTGTTCAAGCTTTCCGTTAAAGAAAATGTCAGTCTCGGCTGGGTCGATGTACCGGATCCGATGATCGAGAAAGCCATCGAGCAAGTCGGCCTGAAGCCAACCGTCGAGTCCCTGCCGGACCGGCATGAAACCGTCATCGGAAGAGACGGCATCAATTTCTCGGGCGGGCAGAGGCAGAGACTGGCTCTGGCGAGGGCTCTGATCCGCGGTCCGGAGATTCTCATCCTGGATGAATTCACTTCCGCCCTGGATGCCGAGCTGGAGCAGAAGATGCTCGATTTGATTTTTATGCTTTTTAAAAGTCAGACGATCATCTGCATCACGCATTCCGAGCAGGTCGCCGGACGCTTTGATCGCATTGTCAGGTTGTAAGAATCCCTCGATAGAGGGAAAAAGCGCGTGGAAAAGGTGCACGGGATCGATGGAAAATGAACGCCTGAAAGGGCTTTCCGCTGCAAAGCTCGCTCTTCTTGCCGAAAAATTACAGAAAAAAGGAGATCTCTTCCCCCATGAACCGATTGCCGTCGTCGGCATGAGCTGCCGGTTTCCGGGAGGCGCGGACACTCCGGAAGCGTTCTGGAAGGTCATGTCGGACGGCGTGGACGCTATATCGGAAATCGGCTCGGATCGTTGGGACTGGAGCCAATATTATGCTTCCGATCCCGAGACGCCCGCAAAAACCAATATCCGCCATGGAGGGATGATCGCCGATCCCGAGCTGTTCGATCCGGGTTTTTTCAATATCACGCCTCGGGAAGCCCGGAAGATGGATCCCCGCCAGAAAATGATGCTGGAATGTACCTGGGAAGCCTTGGAAAGGGGAAGGTGCGATCAAAAAGGGCTTTCCGGTTCACAGACTGCCGTATTTCTGGGGTGCTCGGCGGAAGAGTACGACATCCTTTTTAAAACCCATCCGGCTGAAATCGACGCTTACGCAGGAACGGGAATCGCAAGCTGCATCGTCGCCAACCGGATCTCTTTTGTCTTTAATTTTCAAGGACCCAGCATGACCGTCGATACGGCATGCTCGTCTTCCCTTGTGGCCATCCATCTGGCGTGTCAAAGCCTTCGAAGCCATGAGTGCAGTCTGGCTCTCACAGGAGGTGTAACGGTCATCTTCGACCCGATCGAGCATTTGAGTGAGGCAAAGGCCCGTCTGTTGTCGCCCGACGGCCGCTGCAAGACCTTCGATCACCGGGCCAACGGATATGTCCGGGGCGAAGGGGGAGGGGTTCTGGTGCTGAAGCGTCTTTCCGAAGCCCTGAAGGACGGGAATCCGATCCTGGCCGTCATTCGGGGCTCCGCCGTCAATCAGGACGGAAAGACCCTCGGGATTTCTGCGCCCAACCGGTTCTCCCAGATCAAAGTCATCCGCGAGGCGCTGCGAAACGCCATGCTGGATGCCGGGAAAGTCACCTTCGTGGAGACGCACGGAACCGGCACCCTGCTGGGCGATGCGGTCGAATTGGAGGCTCTTGCAAAGACGTACGGGGATTTGCACAACGAGTCGCAGGCGCCCTGCGTCTTGGGCGCCGTCAAGACACAGATCGGACACCTGGAAGCGGCTGCGGGAGTCGCCGGCGTGATCAAAGCGATTCTGTGCCTTCAGAAAAAATGGATTCCGGGAAATTTGCACTTCGAAAAGCTTGCCCCCCACGTTTCCCTGGAAAATACCCGTTTACAGATCGCCGGCCGGGCTGCGGATTGGGATGTCCCGGAACCCCCGCGGTTTGCCGGCGTCAGCTCCTTCGGATTCGGGGGAACCAATGCCCATCTGATTCTGGAGGAAGCGCCGCGGTCTGCCGCAGAAAAAGAGGCATCCCCGGCTGTTGTCTCTCCCTTCAACCGCCGCTTGTTCGCCATCGAGCGGCGGGGAATAATCTTCTGTCCGGATGCATCGCCGGCCTTGCGGACCGCATCTACGGATCACCCCTGGCTGAAGCGCTATACTCTGACCGCCGGCGAGTCCGGTCAGGTGCGCCATGTTCACCAGTTTCCGGCGGGTCTCAACGACCTCTACGCCCTGCAGGACCATCGGATCCGGGGCATAGCGATCTTTCCGGGAGCCGCTTACGCGGACCTTGCCCTGAGCGCCGGCCGGGGTCTTGATAAAAAAGCCATGCTCCAGATGGAGGATCTGGAGTTTACGGAGGCGCTGCATCTGCCGGAATTACCGGAAAAAAGGACCATCCAGGCGGTCCTTACCTTCGAAGCGCCGGACCTTTTCCATCTCCGCTTCTTCTCTCTGGAAGAATCGGAAACAAAAGAGGCCCCTTGCCGCTGGATTTCTCATGCCGCCGGAAAAATCCGCCTCCGATCGTCTGCTTCTCCTTCCGCCGCATTTTCAAATGTTTCGATCGAGCGGTTTCAGAACCTGAGCCGGTCCATGATGGCGGGACCGGACTTTTATGCCATGATGGCGGAAAAAGGGTATCAATACGGGCCTGCCTATCAGGGGGTCAGGCAGGTTTGGTTCGGAGAGGGGGGCACCCTGGCCCGAATCGTTCTTCCGCCGGAAGCGGCCAGGGAGAAAACCCGGACCCAATGGCACCCCGCTCTTCTGGACGGCGTCCTGCAGGCGGCAGTCGAGGAAAGCGGGACCGACGGATTCTACCTGCCCGCCGGTTTCAGGAAGCTGACCCTCTTTGAACCGCCCGGAGACTCGATTTGGGCCTATACCGTTTCGTCGGAAGAAAAAGGACGGCAGCGGCATCAGGACCGGATCCTAGACAGCTTCATCTTCAACGACCGTTTCGCGCCGGTTGCCGAGATCCGGGGAATTCGCTTCCAGCACATCCCGCAGAGGCATCTTCCTTTTCAGGATGATCTCTATCAGCCCGTCTGGGAGGAAACCGAGTTTCCCCCGGAGGAGTCTTTGGAGGCATCCGGAGAAAGGCTTCGCTGGGTGATATTTTCCGCCAGGCAGGACCTTGGAGAACGGTTGTACCACAAGCTGAGCGCACGCGGGGAAAGCTGCCGGATCGTCTTTTCCGGCGGGGAATGGAAGCGAAAAAAAGCCGGTCATTAACCCTACAACGTTATTTACTGGCATTTAAGAGTTCACGTTCACGTTTACGTCGATGTGACAAGGCCGCCCGATGGTTTTTGTTTTGAATCCAGATGACCAGTTCAATGGTGGTCTCCAGAGTATGTTTTTTCATTGGCAACAGTAGCTTGAGCAAGATCCTAAGCTGCGACAGCGTAATAGACGGTGCTTTTTTTCCCCAACCTGATTTTCAGGTGCCAGAGGAAGAAATGGGCCAACATGCACGTTATGATATGGTGGTGCCAGCCCATGAATTTGCGCACCTCATAGTGATCCATGCCCAACTCGGTTTTGGTCTCTTCAAAGCATTGTTCAATCGCCCATCGCAGGCCGCTTAACCAAACGAGGGTTTTTAATCGCACACTACTGGATGCGTTACAGATAAAAAAGGAATACTCGGGATTGTCTCCAATCGTTCGACGGATAAGCAGCCATACGGCTTTTTCAGGGAGCCCACCATTTGACAAGATTACTTGGCGACGAGTGAATTCATACACAATTGGCCCCTTGGTGCCTTCGGATACCTGACGTCGATACCAAAAGTAATCATTGATGTTTTTAGCCAATTCATCAACTCTCATAGGCTTGCTGTCGGTATCGACCAGAACGGTTTTGGTCCGGAGCTTCCCGCCCCAGTGGTATTGTTTGGTAATGGTCATAGGGCGCTTGAGCCAGCATTGAGTTCCTTTTGAAACCGACACAAAGTAAATGGCACCCGTCAGGGCTTCCACGGATTGTATAAATTCGGGGCTCTCCCCGTAAATGCTGTCGCCTAAAACATATTTGAAAGGCAGTATTTTTTCCTTATGGATCGCGTGAAGCATCTCAGATGCCAGTTGGGACTTGGTCCGGAAGACGATATTGTTGGGCAGATTGCACTTTTTCCGGCGGTGCCTGTATTCCTCAGTGAACCATTGCTCGGGAATAAATAACCGTTTGTCGACAAGAGCATAGCCGCTTTCGGATACGTAGGCTGCAAAAACACCGACCTGGCAATTGTCCACTTTTCCGACGGTGCCACAATATTGTCGCGCCACTCCAATGGAGTCTTGTCCCTTTTTGAGGAAGCCCGATTCATCGAAAATAATCGCAGCATCAGGGCTTCCAAGGTCATTGAAAACGAGACTACGATATTTGTTTATAATTTTGGGATCATCCCATTCTGCCGCGCTGACAAATCTCTGCATGGCCCTAACATTGCCGTCCTCAATAGCTAAAGCGATGGGCTCAATGGATTTTCGTTCTAGTGCGCTAAATTGTCCGGCCATGTAGTTGAAAAAGTGTTCTCTAGATTCACTGCGGTGAAAGCAGTCTGCAAACTGTTCATGGAATCCTTTGAGTTCATTCATAAAAGCTTTAACATCGCCCTTGCCGAGGTCAAACTTTGGAACCGAAAAAAGGTGCTCGTCGCATCTTGTAACAGGTAGCATGATTTGCCTCCTATTTTGAGGGGTTGTTGCGTAGTATGGCAAATCATGTACGTTTTGTCAATTAAAATTTAAACAAGTTACGTTGTAGGGTTAT